>CBDUAV010000011.1:0-37026 GCA_965365225.1 uncultured Ignavibacteria bacterium
ACCAGCCAACTGATCTTTAATTTCAACTGTGCCTAATTTCCTAAAAGTAGCTTGTTCAAAATCTAATCCTCTATAAGCTGAGCCCCTGTTATCCAATGTGAAAATGATAAATCCTTTTTGTGCCATAAAATTTAACCAAAGGTTTGCATTTCCCAGCCAGCTATTTTCAACCTTTTGTCTGTGTGGACCTCCATAAAGAAAAACAAGTACGGGATATTTTTTACTTTCATCGAAATCAGATGGATAAATGATTCTGGAATAAAGATCAAACCCACTGTTACTTTTTAATGGAAAGACTTCTGTTTTGCCTATGTTGTATTCCTTGAGAGGATTAGTTGCTTCATAAACTGTTCGGATCAATTTACCAGCGCTATTTAAAAGATCAACTCGATATGGAACAGATAAACTGCTGTACTCATCCAAAAAATATTTTCCCTTTTCTAAAAGAGTTATATTGTGAAAGCCAGGTTCTTTTGTAATTTTACTTGATTCGTACGAGTCCATACTTAATTTGTAAAAGTGTCTTTCAAGTGGAGATTCCTGTGTAGATGTATAAAAAATATTTATTCCTATTTTATCAAATCCATTGAATTCAGTTACCTCCCATTCACCGGAGGTAAGTTTTTTTATTCTGCTTCCTGCCGCATCGTAAAGTGAAAGATGATTCCAGCCTTCATTTCTAGATTGCCAAATAAAAATTGCTGATTCACCCTCAAAAAAAATCGGACCATGTTCAGGTTCCACATATTTATCATTTTTCTCCTCAAATAAAACTTTTACCAGCGCACCCCTTTGTGCATCATATTTAGAAAGCTTTAAATGATTTTGATCTCTGTTAAGCTGGTTTATAAAAATATATCTGTTGTCTGGGCTCCAAGTTATACCAGGTAAATATTGATCCCTGGGTTCACCAGTTTCAAGCCATGTAATTTCTTTTTTTAACAGATTGTATACTCCGACTTTTACTTCTTCACTCGTCATTCCCGCCATTGGATATTTAATGTAATCTATTGTTGCCGGTTTAGTTGAAACATTGATAACAGGATAGTCAGTTACTTTTATTTCATCTTTTCTGTAGAAAGCAAAATAATTATCGTTAAACGACCAAAATATTCCTTTATTAATTCCGAATTCATTTCTGTGCACTGTTTGCCCATTTACAATTCCATCATCATCATCCGTTATTTGGATCTGTTCAAAATCATTTGCAAGAAAAAGATTGTTGTCAATTGTATATGCAATTCTTTTTGGATCAATGAACTCATGATTTTTCCCGCGTTCATCAATCTCGTTCAAAACTGTAATTTTTCTTGATATAGTATTTAATAAAACAAGTTTGTTTTTATTCCAAAACCAAATCTCCGAGTCGTTGTACCATGAAAAAAGAGGAAAGGTTTGTACGGCTTGTAATTGAGTATCTTTCAAAACATTATTCAATTCACTTAATTGAATCAAAACATCTTTAGTATCACCATTAATGCTTTCTGAAATCAATCTTTGATTATCGCCAGAAGCTTCTACATAGCTGAAATTATCAGTTCCCGGAATCCATTTTAGCTGCTTTAATTTTTTAGGAGTTAGTTCGGAGGGATTGAGTATAACTTGCTCTAAAGTTAATTCCTCTTGAGCAAATGTGATTGAAGAAATATATATTATAGCTATGAATGTTTTGATTATTAATTTCACTTTATTCTCCTTTAGTCACCACAATTTTATTCTGTAATGGTTTTTGTGATAAGCTTTTTTTCAATTTCTTCGAAATAGATATTGCTAATGGTTAAATCTTTATTCCGATTAGTCCAAACTTCATCAGGATCTTCTTTCTTTATGTTGAAGTTTTTTTTGTTTGAATATTTTGAACGAGTTGTAACCACATAAAACGGTTTTTTATGTTCTTTGCAAAACAAAGCCAAAGCTTTGCTTCCTACTTTATTAATTACATTTTTGTTTTTTAGCACGCTATCGGTTCCAATTATTGCTGCATCAGATTTTGCTACAAACAAACTCATCATTGCATCTGTTATTAATTCAACTGTAATCCCTGCGTTTAACAGATCTTGAGCTAAAAGTCTTCCTTCATAGTTAGGACGAGATTCACAGACAATTATTTTTAATTTTTTATTTTTATTGTACCAAAGCCGTAAAATATTTAACAAAGTTCCACTGCGCGAAAGAGTGATTATCGTTTTTGCATCCGGCTGATTTTTGTAAAGTCTATTAAATATTTTTTCGTACTTAATAGACTCTGTTTTTTCGTAATTGTTTATAAAATCTATAATATTATTGTCATTTGATATTGTAAATTGAAGTTCGTTCACATAGTTGGAAACAAAAGTAAAATGTCCAAGTTTCTTTTTAATTAGTAGAAGAGATTCCTCTATTATTTGAATATTGTCCGCATACGATTTGAATAGTTTATTTAAATGATTTACAAGTTCCGATGAACCTAGTTTTTTATTGTTTAATATTTGCTCAAGATTTTTAAAGAACGTCTTCATCAGTTATACTATGCTTAGTAAGATATTTTATATTGAATTTAGATGATGATTTTTTAGACCGGTTAAGTCCATTAGAAATCGCACTAAATAATTCTTCACTTGAATTATAATCACGCAAATAAAAAATTCGAACTTTATTTCTATTTTTTACTAACCAGTTAAGTGAAATTTTCATCTTTTCCAAATCTTCTTCGGTTGGCATATTATCCAAATTAATTGAATTTGAATAAAAATCATTTATGGCTTCTTCAAATCTTCCATCAATTTCATTTGCATAAGATTTTATATAAAACTTACCTTCCAGTAACAGCAGATAATCTTTTGTTAGTGTTTCTGAAATTTCAATAAGTAAATTTGCTTTGTTCACAGGCTCTGCAATTAAAGAAGATTTATGAATTTGTGAAAGAATTAAATCAATTATTTCTTTTTCTTCTGCTGCCTTTTCAAATTGTTCTTTTTGCGAATGCTCTTTCATTTTATTTAACAAGCGATCCAGTGCAGATTGATTCTTACCGTAAAGGAACTCATAAACTTTTTTTAGCTCTATATTATAATCGGGATCCTTTTTCTTCACGCAAGGTGCAGTGCATCTTTCAATTTCCGCAAGAAAACATTTTTTACCTTTTGTAAATTCTTTATCGGTACATTCTCGAAGTGTAAAAGCCTTATCCAAAATATTTAATACTTTTTCAGCACGTTTTCGCGAGATGAAAAGTCCAAAGTAGTCATTACCATCGAAATCAAACTTGTTCTTTATTTCCGGTTTTGGATATTTGTGTGTATTACTTATTCTAATAAAATACTTATTACCGTATTTTTTTAATTGACTGTTATGTTTTGGTTTTAACTTTTTTATAGTTTCTGCTTCAAGTAATAAGGCAGTTAACTCTGAATTGGTTTCTTCAGTTTTTAATTTTGCAGCTTGTCTAACAATTTTTTTTGTCTTCGCAGTTGCACTATTTGAAAAATAACTATGAATACGATCTCTTAACGATTTCGCCTTTCCAACATAAATAACCTGGTTTTTCTTATTAAGAAAATAGTAAACCCCGGGAGATTGCGGAACGGATATTACATCATTATTTAATTTTTTGGGAATCTTTAGTGATGTCGTTGCAGACTTCACACCGCTTTGATATTGAATAAGCTCGCCTAGAAAGTTTATACTTTGTTTTTTTTGCAATTCTCTTATCATTTTAACTAAAATTTTAGCTGTTACTTCAGCATCGCCTAAAGCCCTGTGTGCTGTTGGATTTTTTAATCTTAGATGTTTCGTAACAGAAGCAAGAGATTTGCTCTTAAGCATTGGATAGAGTTTTCTTGCAATCTTAAGTGTGCATACATTTGGATTTGCGATTGGTTCGTTTCCGCTTCGCATAAATTCATAACGAAGGAATGATAAATCGAAATTTAAATTATGACCCGTAACAACTGAATCTCCAATAAATTCTTCAATTTTAGTCATTACTTCAGAAAAAAATGGAGCATCATATATATCATCGTTATCTATTCCGGTAAATTGTGTAATAAAGGATGGAATTTTGCAGCCTGGATTTATTAATGTTTGGTAACGATCAACAATCTTTAAATTATTTAATTTAATAATGCCAATTTCAATTACACGATTGTTTCTAGCAGAAAGTCCTGTGGTTTCTACATCTAAAACACTAAACTCAGCATTTTCTAAAGGTATGTGTTGAAGTTCGACGGGAATCATATCCTAAATCTATTACTAATGGATAAGAGTTTCAAAGTAATTAAGCTTCTATTACCATCTCTGTGAATTTACCCCGATTATAGATATATTTTGCAACAAAAATTCACACTTATATGCCTTCAATTAATATACTGTTCATAGGTGATATTGTTGGGAAACCGGGAATGGATCTAGTTCAAACGTGGGCTCCAAGCATAATCCAAAAACATAAAGTTGATTTTGTAATTGCAAATGGTGAAAATGCTTCCGATGGTAAAGGATGCACAGAAAAAGAGGGAAAAGCACTTTTCAATCTTGGTGTGCACGTTATTACGGGTGGGAATCACACATGGGATAAACATCAGTCACAGGATTATTTGAAAAAAGAACCTCGCGCACTCAGACCATTAAACTATCCCAAAGGCACTTACGGAAACGGTTACTTTTTAGCAGAAACTAATAAAGGTAAAATCGCTGTAGTAAATCTTCAGGGCAGAACTTTTATGCCTATAATTGATTGTCCATTTAGATCTGCTGATTGGGTACTGAAAAGAATAGAGAACGAAACGAAAATAATTATAATTGATTTTCACGCTGAAGCATCTGCAGAAAAAATTGCACTTTCAAGATATCTCGATGGCAAAGTTAGCGCGATTATTGGAACACATACTCACGTTCAAACCTCTGATGAAAGAATTCTTCCAAATGGAACAGGTTATATCACTGATGTTGGAATGACGGGACCTTACGATTCAGTAATTGGAATGAAAGTTCAAGCCGCAATTAATAGGTTTCTATTCCAAACACCGCAAAAATACGAAGCTGCAAAAGATGATTCACACCTTTGTGCCATTTATCTAAAGATTGATGTTGATTCAGGAAAGACACTTGAGATTGAAAGAATTCTGTTCCCCGAATTTGCAAAAACTGAAACTGAGAATTAAATGATAAATGCACCGTTACCAAGAATTGATCTCGACGAAGAATTACGGGACCTGCTCATCAAATACTGCCGTCTAAAAAATGGGGATATCTGGAAAGATCCATTAAGTAAACATAAGATTGGTTGTTTTGATATAACGGAAAAGCAAAATCTTAAAAAACTAATGAAGGGTAATAAAGCTTTGTTAGCAATTCAGGATCCGCCGTATAATTTTATAGCTTTTGGAAAAAAGAAACTAGAAAAATTTATTGAATGGTGTAACGAATGGGTAAAATTAACATACGAGCAGCTTGATGAAAATTCTTCGCTGTATGTATGGCTTGGTGCAGATCAAAATTCACACTTTCAACCATTGCCGCAATTTATGGCAATGATGGAATCAGTTGCAGTTGGCGGATTCGAATCTAAAAATTTAATTACTATGAGAAACCAGCGTGGTTACGGCACACAAAAAAATTGGATGTCCATCCGGCAAGAGCTTTTATACTATGTAAAGGGAACCCCCGTTTTTAATGTGGAGGCAGATTATACTGATATTCCAAAAATATTAAAGGGCTACTATAAAAAAATTGACGGAAAAGAAACAAATAATCTTGAACGCGGCAAATCTGAGTTTATTCGTGCGGGAAATGTTTGGGTAGATTTGCAGCAAGTCTTTTATAGAATTGAAGAAAACGTTAACGGATGCTTTGCACAAAAACCCCTAAAATCAATTGAGAGAATTGTTAGTGCAAGCAGTAATGAAAACGATTTGGTGGTAGATTTCTTTTCACATTCGGGAACTACTTTAATTGCAAGTGAAATACTAAACAGAAAATGCTTTACAGTTGATATAGATCCAATCTACTGTGAAATTACGATTAGAAGGTTAGAACGATTAAGAGAGACAGGAAAAACAGGCTGGCAAAACTCTAATCCATTTTATGAGGAAATTTTAAAGGACAAAAAATTGAAAAAATATCTTTTAAACAGGTACGATATTAAATACCAGAAGGAAAGAATTAATTGTGAATAGAGCCTAGCTATGATCCTAATAGATGGCAAAAAAACAGCTCAGGATATCAGAGCTGAATTAAAACTTGAAATTGATAAATTAAAAACTTCAGGAAGGGGTGTTCCTGGTTTAGCTGCAATACTTGCAGGCGATGATCCGGCATCTGAAATATATGTTAAGAGTAAATCGAAGGCATGCAATGAAATAGGAATGAAAACAGTTACGGAAAAACTTTCTTATAATACTTCGGAAAAAGAACTGCTTGATTTAGTTAATCACTACAACAATCATAACGAATTTCACGGAATTTTAGTCCAGCTTCCATTACCAAAGCATATAAATGAAGATAAAATAATCGAAGCAATTTCTCCTAAAAAAGACGTTGATGGCTTTCATCCAATTAATGTTGGTAATCTTGTCATTGGCAAAGAGGCATTCAGATCTTGCACACCTGCAGGAATACAGGAATTGTTAATAAGATATAATATTGAAACTAAAGGAAAGCATGTTGTTATTCTTGGAAGAAGCAACATAGTTGGAAAACCAATTGCAAATATTTTACTTCAGAAAAGAAAATTTGCAAATTCAATTGTTACTGTTTGTCATTCAGCAGCACCTGATATTTCGTATTATACAAACCAAGCTGATATTTTAATCGTCGCAATCGGGACTCCAAAATTTGTAAAAGAAGATATGGTTAAAGATGGTGTTGTAGTAATAGATGTTGGAATAAATAGAGTTGAAGATAAAGCGGCAAAAAAAGGATATAGTGTTGTTGGTGATGTGGATTTTGCTACAGTGTCAAAAAAAACATCCTATATTACACCTGTTCCCGGTGGTGTAGGACCGATGACAATCGCAATGCTCTTAAAAAATACTTATGAAGCGTTTATAAAATACGGTGGGTAAAATGAATCATAAAATCTCTGATGATGATGTATCTCCGGAATTTCTTGAAAAAGTTTTAAGCGACTTTTATTGTTACGGTGATTCCTGCAGGGGGTGGGAAACCAATGTAATAACTCAGCCCAAAACTGTAAACAATATTGTAAAAGTCGGAGCCGAAAGAATTGCAGCAGGAAAGGGAATTGGAGATTCATTAAAAGATAAAAATCTTGCATCCAAAATAGATCATACATTGCTTAAACCAGATGCAACTCCCGATGAAATAAAAGAGCTTTGTGCCGAAGCTAAAAAATATGGTTTTGCTTCAGTTTGTGTTAATCCGGGCTATGTTCAACTTTGTAGCTCTTTATTGCAGGGCACTGATGTTAGAATATGCACGGTGATTGGATTTCCACTGGGATCAACTACGACTGAAGTAAAAAGATTTGAGACCGAACAAGCAATTAAAAACAGCGCCACCGAAATTGATATGGTCTTAAATGTTGGACGTTTAAAGCAGGGAGATTATAACTACGTCGAAAATGATGTAATGCAAGTAGTGCAAGTAGCAAAACAAAATAATGCTCTGTGTAAAGTAATTATTGAAACTGCGCTGTTAACTGATGAAGAAAAAGTAAAAGCCTGTTTAATTTGCAAAAAGGCTGAAGCTGATTTTGTTAAAACATCAACAGGTTTTAGCAAAGGTGGAGCAACAGTTGGCGATGTTGCACTTATGAAATATGTTGTCGGAAGTAAAATAGGTGTTAAAGCCTCAGGGGGAATACGTTCCAAAGAAGATGCAGAAGCTATGATAGCTTCAGGAGCAGATAGAATAGGAGCTAGTGCAAGTGTAAAAATTGTTTCAGCAGAGTAGAAAAATTTAAATGGTTTTAGATATAATCATTACACATACAAATGATGGGTGCATTGCTGAAATTCCTTCCCTTAATGGCTGCGAAAGCTGGGCGCACGATGAAGATACAGTATTATACAAAATTTTGGAACTTGCATCTTTTTATCTCAAAACTGATGTACGTAAATTTAAAGTTGATAAGGCACGCAAATCTAAAAACCGATCTATCTATAAGCTTGTTTTTTATAAAAGCGGTTGATTACCGTGAAAAGAACCGAAAAGATCAAACAGGTCATTTCAAAAAGGCAGCCTTCATTAAAATTAGTTTTAGAGAACATTCACGATCCTCATAATGTAAGTGCTATTTACAGGACCTGCGATGCGGCAGGAATTCCTAAAGTTTCGCTTGTTTATAACATTGAGCCATTCCCAAAGATCGGAAAGAAATCCTCTGCTTCTGCATTTAAATGGGTAGAAAAAGAAAAATTTAAATCAATCGAAGAATGTTATAATAAACTTCGTGCCAATGGTTTTATAATTTATGCTTCCTCCATTTCAATTGTTTCCAAAAATATTTTTGATTTAGATTTTACCGGTAAAACGGCAATAGTTTTTGGAAACGAACACAGAGGATTATCCAAAGAATCAATCGAGCTAGCAAATGAAACATTTTTTATCCCAATGTTTGGAATGGTGCAAAGCCTCAATGTTTCGGTTTCGGCTGCAATTACAATTTATGAAGCTGTGCAGCAGCGCTTAAAAAAAGGTATGTACGATACATCTGAATATTCTCAATCGGAAATGAAAAAATTAATTGAAGAATGGGGTAAAAAGTGATTCAGAAATTTAAAAAGATTGGTAGAGTGCGAGGCTCACTTTCTTTTTCAGGGGATAAATCAATTTCTCATCGTGCATTAATTATCTCTGCACTAGCAAAAGGAAAATCGTATATCAAAAATTTATCTTCAACTGAAGATGTACATTCGACTATAAATTGCTTGCAGCAGCTCGGTATTGAAATTAAATCTAATAAAAATGCAACTGTTGTAACTGGAAATGGGATTAAAGGATTCAAAAACCCTTTGAAGAAATTAAATGCAGGAAACTCAGGAACAACAGCTCGATTGCTCAGCGGCGTACTGACAACTCAAAATATTGAATCAATTATTGTTGGAGATGATTCATTGTCCAAAAGACCAATGAATAGAATAATTGAACCATTAAAAATAATGGGCGCACATATTTCAGGCTCGACTGCAAAAACATTACCACTTATTATAAAACCAACTAATAAATTAAAAGCAATTGATTATCAATTACTTATTGCCAGTGCGCAGGTAAAGAGCGCTATTCTTTTAGCAGGATTGCATATCGAAGATGTAACAAAAGTTATTGAACAAAATCAAACCAGAAATCACACAGAAAATTTGTTAGGTCTTGATGTTAATAAAAATGAAAACAAGATTATTTCTGGCGTATCTTTAAAAAATTATCCGGAAGCGAATGAATATTTTATTCCCGGAGATATTTCTTCTGCAATGTATTTTATTGTACTTGCTTTGTTAATAAAAAATTCTGAATTAAAAATTACCAATGTTTCATTAAACTCAACCAGAATTGCAGCAATCGAGTTGCTAATAAAAATGGGAGCAGAAATTGAAATAGATGCTAAAGGGGCTTCTAATCGTGAGAGCTATGGTGATCTGAATATTAAAAGCAGTGAACTAAAAAATGTTCAAATTGAAAAAGAGCTTATTCCCTTAATAATTGATGAAATTCCGATATTAGCTATAGCAGGTATATTTGCTGAAGGTGAATTTAGAATAAATCAGGCTGCAGAATTAAGAGTAAAAGAATCTGATAGAATTACATCTTTGTGCAGGAATTTTTTATTGCTTGGATTGGATGTTAAAGAGTTTGATGATGGATTTAGTATTTCCGGAAAAATAAAAAGCAAGCACGCACATTTTAAAAGTTTTGAAGATCATAGAATTGCGATGGCTTTTGCAATTTTATCTTGTTTGCTAGACGATGGTGGAAGTGTGGAGGGATTGGAATCTGTTTCTATATCCAATCCGGATTTTTTCGATCAACTCAAGATAATAATCCGATGATTAGTCAAAATTCTATTATCTGATGCTCAAATTTATTTATTTGTAGCTTGTCGAATATTAAAGTCAGAATTTCATCACCATATTTGTTAGCAAAATACATATAGTTAAACTCACGCTCCTGTAAGTTATTGTTTGGGAATATGTTACCAGCAATCCGATCAATTTGTCTGAGTGTGACTTCATGTTTCTTTTGATGTGCTTTTTCTGCTTTTCCCTTTAATTCATTTACAGAGTTGAAAATCTTATCGCGATAGCGGTTGCTAGAATCAGCAATTGTTTTATCTAAATCAAAAAGTTTTTCTTTCAACTGATCAAATGCAAGTTCAATCTGGTTTGTAATATTATCAAAAACATCATCAATAGAATTTTCTGAAAACGAATTAATTATTTTTTTCTTAACGTTTTCAGTATCAATAAAAATATCTGCAATCTCAATTGAATATTTATCCAAAATATTTCCAATATTCTTTTCTAATATCGTAGCAGATGAACGAGGATAAATAACAGGCGGAGTTAAATTATAAAAATCATAAAGCGGTAAAATTTGTGCAAAGTACGAAACTTCACTGGGACCTCCCACATAAAATGCAGTTGGGAGCAAATAGTCCTGACAGATTGGTCTTAACAAGACGTTAGGACTAAAACGTTGTGGCTCATTTTCCAAAATATCCAGCAATTCCTCTTGTGTAAATGATTTTC
Source organism: uncultured Ignavibacteria bacterium (assembly GCA_965365225.1). Classification (GTDB taxonomy): domain Bacteria; phylum Bacteroidota; class Ignavibacteria; order Ignavibacteriales; family Ignavibacteriaceae; genus IGN2. The sequence continues at coordinate 10,683 of CBDUAV010000011.1, forward strand.
TTTTTCTTTTAAGCTTAAAGCCATCGTCTGTTGGTTCGATGGAATATCTTCCGTCATCAACTCTTAGGAATAAGTTAACCGGTTTAACTTTAACCTGGGCATGATATAATTCTTCCAACGTTGCACTAACGTAAACTAGCTTTTCAGTATGATCCCTAAAATCCATAATTTCTTTTTTGAAAACAGGTTTTAATAATTCTTTAACTTTATCATCAAGAGGATTGAAAATTACTAGACCGTATTGGTCGAAGAGCGAATGAATTAATTTAAAAAATGAATCTTTAAAAGTTTTGCCGGTTGAGTAAATATTTTGGATGTTCTCAATTAAATCTTTAGTAAACTCTGTTTCCCGTAAATGCCTGCCAAGATTATTTACAAACTCATTAATCGAATCATCAAACTGCAAAAGACCAACACTTTGTTTTACATCTTCCTCTTCTATTGCTTCTCCGTAACTAATTGTTTGCATTCTATTTGAATCGTCTGGTATTTTAATTGAACGGATTTCATTAAAATCATGATCATCACCTTCCAGCCAAAATACAGGGACAAAATTGTAGTCATCGTAACGATCCGAAAGGTAACGGCTTAATTTAATTGCAGTAATAATTTTGTAAAATGTATAAAGCGGACCGCCCATAACACCCAACTGCTGACCGGTTACAATTGCCATTGTTCTGCTGTCTGAAAGCAGTTTAATATTTTTTTTGGTTAAATCGCTTGAATCTACTGTAGAATATTGCTCGCTTAAAATTGAAGAGATGTGTGAAGAAGATGCACGCGGTTTTTCTGATATACTCTTGAATATCTTTAAATAATTTTCTTTGTTTCTGAAATCATACCTGTAAAAGTCTGTAACATTTTCATACTCATACAGGTAATCCAGGAAAAGATTTTCATGTCCCGGAATATCAGAAAAGTTTACGTACATAAGTTCTCTCCAATAAGTAACTAAAGTTTGTTTGTGCGATTACAACTCGAAAGATAATATTTTTAAAAGCTAATTTAAAAGATGAATTCTTTTACGTTTTGAGGTAATTAACTATTTTTAACGTTTAATTTAATCAATTGATTTAGCCGCTTGGAAATAAATCCTTTAAAATATTTTACATTCAAAAGATTCTTTAATTCTGTGAAGATCATATCCTCATTTACTGTTTCAAAGTTTCTAAAAAAGCCTGTTGTTTGGGGTATGCCAATTTCTTATTCAATTGAACCGACAAATCACTGCAATTTAAAATGCCCCGAATGCCCATCAGGATTAGGAACTCTGACACGCCCGCTTGGATTACTTAAACAGGAGGATTTTAAAAAAGTTGTTGATGAAATAAAGAGTACAGGTTTCTACATTCAGTTATTTTTTCAGGGAGAACCATATATTAATAAACAGTTACCGGAAATGATAAAATATGCACAGGCTAATAGAATGTATGTATCAATCAGCACGAACGGACATTTTATAAATGAAGAAACCGTTTACGATGTTTTAAAGAATGCACCAGATAAATTAATATATTCTGTTGATGGTTTGGATGAAAAGAGCTACCAAAATTACAGAGTTGGTGGAACGTTTAAGCAGGCAGATGAGGGTTTGAGAACAATAATTGCAAGCAAAAAAGAATTAAGATTAAAAAAACCGTTTGTTGAATTTCAATTTATTGTGATGAAGCAAAATGAACATCTGATTGAAGAAGTAAAGAAATATGGTAAAGAAGTCGGAGTTGATAAAGTAGTTTTTAAAACAATGCAGATATCTACTTATGAAAATGCAATAAAGTTTTTACCATCAAATAAAAAATACAGCAGATATATTGTTGAAAACAGTTCCTTCAGAATGAATAGAGAAGTAAAAAATCATTGCTTTGCTTTGTGGCGAACATCAGTAATTACGTGGGACGGAAAAGTTGTGCCTTGTTGCTTTGATAAAGATGCTTTTCATGAATTGGGATTGGTAAACGGAAAAGCATTTGAAGATATTTGGAAATCAAATTCTTATAACGATTTCAGGAAGAAAATTTTGAAAAATAGAATATCAGTGGATATGTGCACGAACTGTACGGAAGGATTGAAAGTTAATATATTTGAGATTGAGCAATAAGATTTTATGAATACTGAATTAAAAATATCAGATTCATCCCTCTTCAAGTTTTTTTTAGAGAATAAAACTGCTTTAATCTTTGCGTTAAAATTAATTATTGCAGGCGGATTACTTTATTATCTTGCCTCTTCAATTGAGTACGCTCAAATACTAAGTGCTCTTCAAAATGCAAACCTTTATTTAATATTAGCAGCATTTATTTTGAGTGTGGCAAATATCTATTTTCAGTTTGCTAAATGGAAGCTTACGTGCGGACAGGTTTTAAAGGATACTAAAAACTCCAAAATATTTCTTTCTCTCTTTTATGGTTTTTCTGCTGGAATAATTACCCCTTTACGAATTGGGGAATACTTTGGCAGGGCAATTGCATTTAAAGATAAATCAGTTTTGAAGGTTACAGTCGCTACCTTAATAGATAAATTTTTTCCGTTAATGATTGTTGCATTTCTTGGTTCAATCTCAAGCATATTATTTTTATATCTAAAGTTTGAAATATCAATTTATCTCGCATTATCTCTGTTAATCGTTTTATTTACTTTGTTTTACATTTTATTCCTGTTGATAATTAATGAAAGATTTTGGGATAACCTTTTATTCAGCCGGATTAAAAACTCAAAAAGAATGAATAATTTTTTTGAAAAGTTAAAAGTCCTTAAAAACTTGGATCGTACTTATTTACTAAAGATGAGTTCATTATCACTGTTTTTTTATCTGAGTTTTCTTATTCAATATGTTCTGCTGGTTTCGGCATTCTCCCACAATCAGAACCTATTAGAATACTTTTGGGCCGGTAATTTAATTATGTTTGCAAAATCTGTAATTCCTCCGATTTCATTGGGTGAATTGGGAATTCGTGAAGGTGCCTCAGTTTATTTTTTAACTCAATTGGGAGAAACTTCGGCTGTTGCCTTTAATGCTTCAATATTTCTTTTCATTATTAATCTGCTCATCCCAGCTTTTATCGGATTAGTCTTGCTGTTCAGGAAAAATGATAATTGAAAACAACCTGCAGTTAGTACTGCTGATTATTTTTTTGGTTCTTTTGTTCAACTATCTTTTATTTTTATTTAAAGTATTATTTGGTTTGAAGAAATTGGTTTCTTCCAAAACAGAAAACATTCCTTCTGAATTTATTTCTGTAATTATTCCATTTAGAAATGAAGAAGAAAATATTTTAAATAATCTTAAATCTATCGAAGCGCAGGATTATCTAAAAGATAAATTTGAAGTCGTATATGTTAATGATTCATCTGAAGACCAATCAGTAGAAATCCTCAAAAAGAATATCTTATCTTCCAACATAAAAGTTCTTTCAGTTCCGAAGGATTTTTCACCATCTGCGCATAAAAAAAGAGCAATACGTTTTGGAATTGAGAATTCTAAAGGTGAAATAATTGTAACAACTGATGCAGATTGCATTTACAATTCTGAGTGGCTTAGCTCACTGATAAATAATTTTGATCAGCAAACTGCCTTTATTTCAGGTCCGGTTGAATTCATTAAAAGTAAATATTTGTTTGGCCAAATTCAGAAATTGGAGTTTGCAGGATTGGTACTAACTGGCGCAGGCTTAATAGGATCTGGAATTCCGACTATTTGTAATGCTGCAAATATTGCCTACAGAAAAAAAGTATTTAAAGAAGTCGGGGGATTTAAAGATCAGATGGAGTTAACTTCGGGTGATGATGAATTGTTGATGCAGAAGATTGCAAAAGATACATACTATAGAGTAAAATTTTCTATTGATCAAAAATCAATTGTGAGTACTCCTGCAAATAAGTCCATTAGTGATTTTTATCAGCAAAGAAAAAGATGGGCGAGCAAGGGATTGTTTTATCGAGATAAAACCTTAGTCTTTAAATTAATTCTTATTTATTTATTCTTTCTTGGCTTAACAGCACAACTTGGATTAGCTATATTTTATAACTGGATTTATTTAATCTCATTTTCCTTATCATTTCTACTAAAAATGGTTATTGAATTTACAATACTGTCTGAAGGCAAAAAACTATTGTTTAAAAATCTAACACTTAAATTCTTTATTATCTCAGAATTAATTCACATTCCTTACATTACAATTGCAGGGTTGGTTGGATCTTTTGGTAATTATTTTTGGAAAGAGAGAAAAATTAAAAGATAGATACCGTACAACTCTTAAAGCTTACCGTCCAATAAAATATACATATTTCTTTAGTTTTCTTTTCAAAATCAAATAAAAAAGCATTTAATGAAATGGCACTTTCATTGACTCTTTAGTTGTGGAATTCACAACAAAGGTGATAAAAATGAAACGTATAATAATTTTCTCAGTATTTGTTTTCGCATTGAGTATTACAACACTTGAAGCAAAAGCAAACAATTATTACGTAGGTGATTATTTCTACACAGAACTTGCACCCTACGGCAGGTGGATTGAAATAGATTACGGTGTTGTTGTTTGGAAACCAACAGTAATGCAGGTCAGCTGGTTGCCATACAGAATGGGTAGATGGGTCTGGACCTACGATGGCTGGTATTGGGATTCTTATGAACCATTTGGATATATAACTTACCACTACGGAAGATGGTTTTATGATGATTACTACGGCTGGCTGTGGTATCCTGATTATGAATGGGCTCCAGCATGGGTAGAATGGCGATACAGTAACGATTATATTGGATGGGCTCCTCTCCATCCTTATGCAACCTTTTCAATTTCTTTCGGCATACGGTTCACTAAGGTTTACCATACTCCATATCATCACTGGCATTTTGTAAACTTTAATCATTTCTGTAATCCATATCCGTACAATTATTTTATTGCTCCCGATTACAGATACAGAGTTTACAAAACTACAAGGTACAGAACTAATTATGCATACCATAATGGAAGAGTTCAAAATCGTGGTGTTGATATAAATTATGTAAGAGTCCGATCAAATCAGGAAATTAGGCAAAGAGATATTATAAGAGTGCGTGATAAAAGAGAGCTCAGCCGTAATGGTGATAAAAATAAAATCAGAACTCTTGATTTGAAAAGAGATGATTTGGTTAGAAACGATTTGAAGAGAATGGACATCCAGCGAGATAACCGAAGATCAAATCTTGATCATAAAAAAGTTGAAGTTGGAAAAAGAGATAGAACAACAACAAAAGTAAAAAAGGATAGAGATATTAAGCTGGATAAAAGAAACGATGTAAAAATGACGCGTGATAATAAAAAACAGGTCATTCAGAAAGACAATAGAAAAAAAGAAGTAAAGACGAATGATAGGAATCGAAAAGATGATGTGACAAAGCACCGCGATCGAAGCAACACGACTACAAAAAAGAAGATAAACACAAGAGTAATGGATCAGAATAGTAAAAAAGACAGTCGAAAGAATACGATAACTAAAAAAAATGTAGTTAAAGAAACAAATAATAAGAGATTTGAACCAAACGTTAAAAAGCAAAATACACAGATTAAATCCGATAACCGGACTAAACAGAATAATCAAACAGTAGTAAAGATGAACAGAAATAAGACTAAGGAAAAAACTAATGTAACGAGAAACAATCCTCCGGTGAAGAGGACTGAAACTAAAGTCACGAAAAATGAGAAAAAGGTGCAGACGAACAGAACGATGGTCAAAGATAAAAACAGAGAACGAAGAAAAAGATAACTGAGCTATCAACTCTCTCCACAGAAGGGCGGTATCAATTTAATTGGTACCGCTTTTTTAATTATATTCACCGCCAAAATTTATTATTTAAAACGATTATGAGAGATAGAAGCACTACTCTTTTTTATATACTCGGATCATTTTTTATTGCCAATGCGCTGCTTGCGGAATTTATCGGAGTAAAGATATTTTCGCTTGAAAAATGGTTAGGATTTGAACCAATAAATTTTTCTTTTTTTGGCGTAAGTAATCTCTCTTTTAATCTGACGGCAGGTGTTATTTTATGGCCTGTGGTTTTTATTATGACTGATATAATTAACGAGTATTTTGGAAGAAGGGGAGTAAGATTTTTATCTTTCACAGCCGCAGCACTAATATCTTATGCATTTCTGATGATTTATTTCTCAATTGGGCTCACTCCTGCAGATTTTTGGATTGAACGCGAAACCTCCATTGGAATCATAAATATGGATAGTGCTTTTAATGTAATCTTTGGGCAAGGGCTTTGGATTATATTCGGTTCACTCGTAGCATTTCTTATAGGGCAACTTGTTGATGTTAAAGTATTTCATTACCTGCGAACATTTACAGGAAGCTCAAAAATATGGCTTCGTGCCACGGGTTCAACTCTTGTATCTCAATTCATTGATAGCTTCGTTGTGCTGCTTATTGCATTCTATTTTGGTGCCGGATGGGACCTTTCTCTTGTACTAGCTATTGGTGTTGTAAACTACATATATAAATTTTTTATTGCTGTTATTCTAACACCGCTGCTTTACGTTCTACATTTCTTTATCGACTTATATCTTGGTAAGGAGCTTTCAGAAAAACTGATTAATGATGCAGCAAAATCCAGCCTGATTAACTAGCGAATGATTGCCTGTATTTTAATTATACTTTAAGTCCACTCTAATTCTCTTTAGGCAAAGTCATTTATTTCATTTAATTTTAACGATGTAAATTATTGAGATTTAGACTAGAAATAAGAATTATAGCTCATTCCAATAGCAAGGGGAAATATTGGAATAGCAGATGAAAAAGAAAGATAATCCCTTATGTTCACCCACATTGTTTACACCGTTTATTAATAATTATTAAGAAAATAAACATAGAAAAAAAATTAAAAGATAATCTGTTTAGGAGTATAAAATGAAAATAAGCAAAGAAGAAGCACTTAAATATCATTCATCGGAAAGAAAAGGAAAGATAGAAGTTATTGCTTCAAAACCTTGTTTAACTTCAAGAGATCTTTCACTTGCATATACACCCGGCGTTGCAGAACCGTGTCGTGAAATCAATAAGAATGTAGAAGAAGTTTACAATTACACTGCAAAGGGAAATCTTGTTGCAGTAGTCTCAAACGGAACTGCGGTTTTAGGTTTAGGTGATATCGGTTCGGAAGCAGGCAAGCCTGTTATGGAGGGAAAGGGTGTGTTATTCAAAAGATTTGCTGACATTGACGTTTTTGATATCGAAATAAAAAGTAAAGATCCAAAAGATGTAATAAGAACCGTGCAGGACCTTGAACCGACTTTTGGTGGAATAAACCTTGAAGATATTAAAGCTCCAGAGTGCTTCGAAATTGAAGAAACACTTAAAGAAACAATGAACATTCCTGTTTTTCACGATGATCAGCATGGAACTGCAATAATATCCTGTGCAGCATTAATTAATGCAGTCGAGCTTGCAGGAAAAAAATTAGATAAAGTTAAAATTGTTGTTAACGGTGCGGGTGCTTCTGCAATTTCCTGCTCAAAGCATTATGTTATGGCTGGGGCTACAAAAGAAAATATCTGGATGTTCGATACAAAAGGCTGTATAACAAAAGACAGAAAAGATCTTAACAAATACAAACAGGAATTTGCACAGAGCAAGGGTTTTTCTTCTCTCACAGAAGCGATGAAAGGAGCGGATGTTTTTATCGGTCTTTCAATTGGCGGTGTAGTTAGTAAAGAAATGGTAAAAGGAATGGCAAAAGACCCGATAATTTTTGCAATGGCTAATCCTGATCCTGAAATTATGTACGATGATGCAGTTGAAGTCAGAGAAGATTTAATAATGGCAACAGGTAGAAGTGATTTCCCAAATCAGGTAAATAACGTGCTTGGTTTTCCATTTATTTTCAGGGGAGCTCTTGATGTGAGAGCTACTTCAATTAATGACGAAATGAAAATGGCGGCAACAAAGGCTCTTGCAAAACTTACAAAGGAAAAGGTACCTGAAATGGTAGTAAGGGCTTACGGTGGTGATGATTTTTCATTTGGAAAAGAATACATAATTCCTAAACCATTTGATCCGAGAGTGCTTTGGTATGTTGCTCCTGCTGTTGCGAGAGCGGCAATTGAAACCGGTGTAGCAAAAATAACCGAGGTTGACTGGCAGAAATATGAAGAAAAACTTAAAGAACGACTTGGTCTTTCAAAAGAATTAATTCGTGTAATGATGCATAAGGCGCAGAAAGAACCTAAAAAAGTTGTTTTCCCTGAAGGAGAAGATGAAAAAATTATTCGAGCAGCACATGTTGTTCATCAGGACAATATGGCTTATCCAATTTTACTCGGGAATAAAAAAGTAATCGAAGAAGAAATCGAACGATTAGATTTTGATAAAAATGAATTTAGTATCGTTGATCCAGAAAGAAGCGATAAGAGGATTGAATACGCAAATGCTTTCTTCAGCAAGCGGCAGAGAAAAGGTGCAACTTTAAAGGATTCAAAAGAGCTGATGAAAAAGCCAAACTATTTCGGTTCGATGATGGTTGAATTAGGGGAAGCAAACGCGCTCATCAGTGGACTTACAACAAGTTATCCCAATACAATCCGACCTGCTTTGCAGTGCGTTGGAATTAAACAAGGATTGAACATCGTATCGGGTTTATACATTGTATTTTCAAAACAGGATGTATTCTTTTTTGCAGATACAACCGTTAATGTTAATCCCACTGCCGAACAACTTGCAGAAATTGCGATCTCGGCTGCAGACACAGCAAAAAAATTCGATGTTGTTCCAAGAATTGCAATGCTTTCATTCAGCAATTTTGGAAGTGCTCCTTATCCAGAATCAATTAAAGTTAAAAATGCGGTTAGACTGGTAAAAGAACGCCGCCCCGATTTATTAATTGATGGTGAAATGCAGGCAGATACCGCGGTCGTACCAGAAATAATTGAAAACGAATTTCCATTCAGTGATCTGAAAGGAAAGGCCAATGTGCTTGTATTTCCTGACCTTAATTCAGGAAATATAGCTTATAAATTGATGGCGAGAATCGGTCAGGCAACTGTAATTGGTCCTGTATTAATGGGAATGAAAAAGCCAATCCACGTCCTACAGCGCGGTGCTACTGTTGATGATATTATCAATATGACTGCTATTGCAGTGGCAGAAGCGGGAGCTAAGAAAAAATAATTCATTTTGGGAGGATATCACTAATCTTCCAAATCATTAGGAAAGTAAATTTTCCACTCATCTGGATAAAATTGTATTTAACCAATATGTATTTGAATTTTTAATTCTCATTATAAATATTTACAGTGTTATATTATTAATTTTGCCTTTCCGATGAAACAAATTAGAATGCTCGCTGCAATTATGTTTACAGACATGGTAGGTTATACTGCTATGATGCAGGAAAATGAAAAGCGGGCAAAAACGTTAAGAGATAAACATCGTGATGTCCTTGAAAACCTTGTTTTGGAGCATCACGGACAAATCCTTCAATATTATGGAGACGGCACACTAACCATTTTCGGCAGTGCGATTGAAGCAGCAATTTGCGGTTCACGCATTCAACAGGAGTTATTAAAAGATCCGGAAGTTCCATTAAGAGTTGGTATTCATGCGGGCGATATTGTTTATGATGATGAAGGTGTTTATGGTGATGGTGTTAATATTGCGTCCCGAATTGAAAACATCGCAATATCAGGTAGTGTACTTATTTCGGATAGAATAAATGATGAGCTAAAAAATCAAAAAGAAATTACTACTATCCCTTTGGGAACCTACCGCCTCAAGAACGTAAAAGATCCTATCAAAATATTTGCAGTAAATTCTTTTGACATTAAAGTTCCAAGTCCGGATCAAATTATTGGAAAAACTTTAATTGCAGAGCATTCTGTGGCTGTACTTCCATTTATTAATTTAAGTTCAGATAAGGATAATGAATACTTTAGCGATGGAATGACGGAAGAAATTCTGAATGCACTTGCAAAAGTCGAAGGTTTGATGGTTACGTCACGTACTTCTTCATTTGCATTTAAAGGAAAAAATAAAGATATAAAGGAAATTGCAAATCAACTGGGCGTAAATACTGTGATTGAAGGAAGTGTTAGAAAATTTGGAAACAGAGTAAGAGTAACTGCTCAGTTAATAAATGCAGAGGATGGTTACCACAAATGGTCGGAAGTCTATGATAGAAATCTAGAGGATATTTTTACCGTACAAGATAATATAGCAACATCTATAGCTAAACAAATGAAACAATCTTTGGATGATGTTAAACCTGCAAAGAAGCTTGTAAAAATTCCTACTGAAAATATTGAGGCGTACAATTTATACTTAAAGGGTTTGTTTTATTGGAATAAGTGGTCACCAGATAATATACAAAGAGCAATAAAGATTTATCATCAAGCGATTGAAATTGAACCCGAATTTGCTTTACCCTATACTGGACTTTCCGCTTGTAATATTTATCTGGGGGCTGTTGGCTTAGCACCACCAAAAGTTGTATATCCCGAGGGTAAAAAATATGCTTTAAAGGCACTAGAACTTGATTCTAAAGTTCCTGAAGCACATATATCCTTAGCGATGGTTCATTACTTTGGTGATTGGGACTGGAAAAATTCAGAAAAATGTTTTTTAAATGCACTAGAATTAAATCCTAATTCTGCAACGGCGCATCAATACTATGCGATGCTTTTATCGACTGAAGGCTACAGTAAAAAAGCATTAAAGGAATCTGAGATGGCTTTCCAGCTAGATCCGCTTAATGCTCCGATAAGTACAATGTTGGCATTTAATTATTTCAATGTTAATATGGTTAAGGAAGCAATTAAGCAATATGATAAAACTTATGAAATTGATCCTGATTTTCAAGAAACTTGGAGCGGTAAAGCATTTGTGTATTATAAAACTGGTGATGTTGAAAAAGCCATTCAAATTTATAAAAAGGTTATTGATGATCCGGCTTTCAGGCATAAATCATTAGGAGGACTCGGCTATTTATATGCTAAGAATAAAGAAACCGATAAATCCTTAAAATTTTTAAAGCAACTTGAGGAAATGGAAACTCCCGATCTGCCTCTTGATGTTGAAAAAGCTATGATATTTACAGGATTAGAGAACTTTGATAAAGCATTTGCACTATTAAATTCTGCTGTAGATAAAAAACTCGGCGGAATGAATTTTATAAAAAGCAAACACTGGCGAGATTTGCATGATGATCCACGTTATATTGAAATATTAAAAAGAATGAACTTACCTTTGGATTAGCATCTAAGAGTCCATATTAAAGTATTTTACCTTCAAATATCTTATATTTATTTTCAGCATAAGCATTTCAAAACATATTCTATTATTATTTTATTCAACTTATAAGAAAAATATTTAGTAAGATTTTATTATCTCTAATATTCGTATTTAGCTCTTCTGCTTTTTCGCAATCCAAAATTTATATTACAGAAGAAAAATTTGAGATAGTTATCGCAGGAGATTACCAGGCAAGCAGTTTTAGCCGATTTTTTAAGGGCGATCATTGGAGAAATTTATGGATTACTCCAATTAAGGTACCGGTATTAAATTTGGAAACTTATGCCGGTGGTTTAATACCAATTAAAAAGGGTGGGGGACAACAAACAACTTCATTAAAATTTTTAGGCAAAGATGGGAAAGAATATAAATTCCGTTCAATTGATAAAGATGTGAGAAGAAGTCTTCCGCCGGATTTTGAGGAATCATTGGTAGCTGATCTTATGCAGGATCAAATTAGTGTAACAAATCCTGCTGCCTCGGTAATTGTTTCAAATCTTATGGATGCTGTTAATATACTCAATGCGCCACCCACTATTTATGTTATGCCGGAAAGTAAAATCCTTGGAGACTATAAAGATGAATTTGCAGGAATACTGGGTGCAATAGAAGAAGATCCGGAAGATTATAATGATGCGAGTCTAAATTTCGCAGACGCTGATAAAGTTGTTAATACTTATAGACTTTTTGAAATACTGCAGGAAGATAATGATGAAATCGTTGATGCCGCAGAATTTTTAAAGGCAAGGTTACTCGATGTTTTGATTGGCGACAGAGATCGGCATGCAGGTCAGTGGAATTGGGCTGGATATAAAATAGCAAAAAAGAGAATTTGGAAACCAATTCCGAAAGATAGAGATTTTGCTTTTCCTTTGTATGATGGTTTATTTCCGCGAATTCAAACTCTAGCAATGACCTCAGCAGTTCATTTTGATTATGATATGCCTTCGATGCTTGATATGACTTGGGAAGGAAGACATCTCGATAGAAGACTTTTAAGTTCACTGGATAAACCTGTATGGGATTCAGTTGCTATATTTATGATGGCTCAAATTACAGATGAAATAATTGAAGAAGCTGTTCTGCAGCTTCCCGAAGAATATTATGAGCTTGAGGGAAATCATTTAATATCAAAATTAAAATCAAGAAGAGATCAACTTAAAAATGCTTCAGATGAATATTACCGTTGGGTCTCTAAATATATTGATATTTACTGTAGTGATAAAAATGAATTTGCTGAAGTTATAAGGGCTAACGATTTTTTCACTGAAGTATCTATATATAAAAGAGATAAAAAATCCGGGGATAAAAAAGGAGATTTGATATATTACCGATTGTTTAAAAATACTGTTACCGATGAAATAAGAATTCATTTAATGGATGGAGATGATTTGGTAATAGTCAAAGGTGATGTAAAAGAAAGCTGCCTTATAATTGTTGACGGCGGTAAAGGAAAAGATGAACTGCATGATTATTCCAGAGTTAATGGATATTTCTTAGGCTTTACTCCTTTTCCTTCAGCAAAAGAGAAGACTGAATTTTATGATTCAGGTAAGAAATCAACTTTTATTGAAGCGGACGGTACTTATATAAATCAGGATGAATATGAGATCCCTGAAAATCCGCAGCTAAGATACGAACCTGTGATTGAAGACAGGTATCACGATTACGGAATACTTGTTCCTTTTGAATATAACACCGATGATGGATTTATTTTGGGAATCGGGGGTAGAATCAACTATTACGATTTCAGGCAAAAACCGTATTCTTCGCGTCTCGACCTATCCGGTTCCTATGCTACAGTTTCTCAACGAGCTGAGTTTGAATTTTTGGGTGAATTTAATAATCTGACTGGAGGAATGAATGTTCAAGTTCCAGCTAAGTTTACAGGTCTTGAAATTACACGTTTTTACGGAATTGGAAATGAAACTGTCAGGGATGATAGTTTATTAGAAGCCAATTACTACAATGTGAACCAACAATACTTAAATGCAGGATTTTATTTAAAGATTCCTGTATTTAAAAATCTAGATTTGCATACCGGATTGTTGCTTGAATTCATTTCTGTTTTAAAGCAGGAAAATAAACTGGTTAATGAACTTCAGCCATACGGCTTGGGTTTTTTAGATTTCTTTGCGCTTTCAACTTCATTGCGTTTTGATAACCGTGATGATAAAGAACTACCTTTTGAAGGTTACTATTTAGATTTGTACGCTGATGTATATCCGCAGACATTAAATAATAAAGATTTTTTTGGTAAAATTATTTTAGACGGAAGAACTTATTTTTCATCTTATTTTATTACTGATTTTACAATCGCTTTGAGAGCTTACAGCGAGATAGCCTGGGGAGGATATCCTTTTTACAAGGGTGCCTCCATCGGAGGTAAAAAAACGTTAAGAGGTTTTCCGCGCGATAGGTTTATTGGTGATTACGCTTTGATGGGCTCAGCAGAATTGAGATATTACCTTGGAAAGATTTATTTACTCATTCCATTTAAGCTGGGGATGAATTTATTTACAGATACCGGAAGAGTCATTTTGAGAGGAGAATCATCAAATAAATGGCATACATCATTTGGAGGTGGATTCTGGGTAAGCATTCACGAGAAAGCTATCAATTTTTCACTTAACATTGCTAAATCAGTTGAGACTTTTCGTTTTTATATAAGCGTAGGACAAATGTTTTAATTAATTGAATAAGATTATGATAAATGAATTTAAATCTTGCATCTTACTTTTGATATTTACGTCTATTCTAGGGTGTAATTATTCTACATTAAATGATGAATCACTGCTTAAAAATTATGATTTGAACGGTGCGGATAATACAGTTATTTATCTCCCAAATGTACTCAAGGAAGCTTCCGGTATTGCTTATTTAGACGAAAGTCATATTCTAACTCATAATGACGAAAAAGGAATTGTATATAAAATCAATATTACAAGCGGTAAGGTAATCGCGGAATTTTCAATAGGAAAAAAAGAAATAGAAAAAGATTTTGAGGGAATAGCATTAGTAGATGATTCTGTTTATTTAGTCGCAAGTAATGGAACTATTTATAAGTTTACATTGTCTGATCACATAAGTGATAGAGAATATGAAAAAATAATTACACCACTTTCATCTAAAAATGATGTAGAAGGTTTATGTTATGATGAGAAAGCAAATTCTCTTCTGCTTGCTTGTAAGGGTGAGACTGAAAGAGGAGAAAAGAATTATAAAGCCGTTTATGAGTTTAGTTTAACTGAAATGAAATTTAAAAATGAACCGAAATTTTTAATTTCACTAGCAGAATTAAAAAAGAAATTCGATATAAAAGATTTTAGACCATCGGGAATTGAGATCAATCCAAATAACGGAAATATCTTTATAATTTCTGCAAATCCTGAAGCTATAGTTGAATTAGATAGTACCGGTGAACTTTTGAATGCACAAGAATTGAATGATAAAAAACATAAACAGCCGGAGGGTATAACATTTTTGAAGGATGGAACTTTGATATTAGCTGATGAATCAAATGGTAAAAAAGCAAAAATAACAATTATAGCCTATAATGATTAAAAATATCTCAATATGAAAATTCTTTTACTAAATATTTCTATCTATCTGTTAATGACTGTTTCAATAAACGGGCAAACGATTTTTTGGGACTTTTTGAATTCGAATCTTAATTTAAATTTAATCACCCATCGAGTAATATTAATAGGAGATGCGGGTGAACCAGCAAAAGATATTAAAGAACCCGTTTTAGTTGCTCTTGAAGAGATTGGGTCCTTTAAACCAGACAGTACTTTAATTGTCTTCCTTGGGGATAACATATATCCCAATGGATTACCAAATGAAAATGAATCTGAAAGAGAAGAATATGAGCGACGGCTTAGAGAACAAATAGATGCTGTAGTAAATGCAAATGCTCATGGTATTTTTATTCCCGGCAATCATGACTGGAGGCAAGGAAATGAAGGTGGATTGGAAAGAATAAAAAATCAAGCGGATTACATTTTGAATTATGGTTACAATAAAGTCACATTTTCTCCTCTAAATGGCTGTCCTGGCCCAACAGTACTCGATTTTAGTAGCAAAATCCGATTGATTGTACTTGATACACAATGGTGGTTTCAAGATAAAAATGAACGACCTGGAGAGTCCGATAAACTTTGTCAGCAATGGTCAGATGAATCTATTTTAACAGCCCTGGATAGTATTCTCCATAGTTCAATTGATAAGCAGGTTGTAATTGCAGCACATCATCCTTTAAAAACTTATGGACCGCATGGTGGCTATTTTGGATGGAAAGATCACATTTTTCCCTTAAGAAATCTAAATGAAGCTTTGTGGATACCGTTGCCGATTATTGGTTCTTTATATCCACTTGTTAGAGGAAGCGGAGTCTCTAGTCAGGATTTAACCAGTGATGAATATCAGAAGCTTAAAGATGATTTAGAATCAATTTTAAAACAACACAGTGGAGTGGTTTTTGCATCAGGGCATGAACATGCTTTACAAATTTTACAGGGAGTAAATGATAATGTCTATGTTGTGAGTGGTTCCGGAATTTGGGGGCATGTGGAAGAATCACTAACTGAAGGAGATGATACAATATTTGCCGGACAGCATGAAGGTTTTATTATATTAGATTACTTCTTTGATGGAAGAATAAAATTATCTGCTATAAAGGTCTTGAACAAGGCTGGGGATTCGCAAAACGTTTTTTCAATTTGGCTCAATAGTGGATATTAGCAACTAATTTCATTTATTCAAATCAGAATAAGATGAGAAATTATGAAAACTTTTAACATAATTTGCACTGTTCTGTTATTTTCTTCATTTCTTTTTCCCCAGAACAATTATCAAAAAGAATACGTTACTGTAATTCCAGGCGAAAGATATGCTGCAGGTGGCTTCCATAAATTTTGGTTCGGCGAGCATTGGAGGGATGTATGGACCACTCCAATTAAGGTAGAAGTTTTGGATTTAAAGAATTTTGCTGGTGGATTAACTCCAATTAAAAAGGGCGGAGGAATGCAAACAAAATCACTTCGTTTGGAAAGCAGCGATGGTCGGATCTGGAAATTTCGCTCACTTGATAAAGATCCGTCAAAAGTTTTACCACCTGAACTTCAGGAAACAGTTGCTGAGGATGTGGTGCAAGATCAGATAAGCTCAGCAGATCCGATGGCTCCGTTTGTTGTGGAACCACTGCTCAAAGCTGTTGGTGTTATGAGTGCAGAGCCGTTTTTAGTTTTTATGCCTGAAGATGATATATTAAATGAATTTAAAGAAGAGTTTGGTGGAATGTTGGGTATAATTGAATTACACCCCGATGAACCACAGGAAGAAGGTGGAACTGGATTTGAAGATGCACTTAAAGTAAAAGGTACTTACAAACTCCTGAACTATCTTGAAACAAAACAAAAACAAAAAATTGTTGCGGAAGAATTTCTAAAAGCTCGCTTGATGGATATTCTATTAGGAGATTGGGATAGGCATATGGATCAATGGCGTTGGGCCAAATATGAAAATGAGAATGGTAAGGTATGGTATCCAATTCCACGTGATCGCGACCAGGTATTTTCAAAGTATGATGGAGTTTTTCCTTATGTTGCTGCTTATTTAACACCTCAATTAAATCACTTTGGGTATGATTATCCACAAATTGAAGATCTTACCTGGAACGGAAGATTCTTAGATAGACGGATTTTAACTACGCTTAATAAGCAATCTTGGGATTCAGTGACCGCTTTTATTCAAAGCAAAATAACAGATAACATAATTGAATACGCGGCAACTAAAATGCCTCCTGAAATTTTCCCGATATGCGCAACAGAAATAATTGAAAAACTAAAATCACGAAGAGACAAGCTACAAGAAGCATCCAGCGAATTTTACAATCTTGTAAATAAATATGCAGAAGTATTTTGTAGTGCAAAAAATGATTATGTGGAAGTGAATAGAATTGATGATTCTACCACAGAAGTTACGGTTTACAGAAGAGATAAAGATACGGGCAATAAAAAAGGAAGTCCTTTGTTCCATAAAATTTTTGATAATGAAATAACTATGGATATCAGAATATTTATGAATGACGGTGATGATAAAGTATTGGTTACGGGCGAATGTAATGACAGCCCAGTATTAAGAGTGGTTGGCGGAAAGGGAAAAGATGAATTTGTTGATGAATCAAAAGTGCACGGTTATTTTTTATCAGTTACTCCTTTTATATCAACACAAAATAAAACCTACTTTTATGATAGCGGAAAAAAAACAACAGTAATTGAAGGACCTGGAACAGTTTACGATGACTATAAATGGCCTGATCCAGTGGATGATTTTGAAAAGTTTGAACCCAGACAAATTGATAGGGGACACAACTGGTTACCAGTTCCAATTCTTGGTTTAGACACTGATTATGGATTTACTTTGGGCGGAGGGATAGCTCTGCACAGTTATGATTTTAGGGCTGTGCCGAAGGATTATATGCAGCAGCTAACTTTAAGTTATGCTACAAGATTTGGAAGTTTTGCAGCTTCGTATGAAGGTGATTTTTATTCATTTATTAGTAATGGGAAAATAAATCTATTGCTTGCTTTTAGCGAACAGTTTGTTACCCGCTATTTTGGATATGGAAATAATACAGGGTTTAATACTGATTTAGAAGCTAAAGATTACTATCGTGTTGATCAGCAGCTATTAACTTTGTTTCCAACTTTATATTATAATTTTTCAAAAAGTTTATCAGGAAATATTGGGATTTCTTTTATTCAAACTAAAACTTCTCTAGTTAATGATACGCTTCTGACAGATTTTAAATATGACACTTATGGTTTAGGGACTCTCAATCCTTTAGGTATTCATCTTGGATTAGAATTTGAAAGTAGAGAGAATATAGAATTTCCAAAAACTGGTTACTTCCTGAAATTTACCAGCTCAGTATTCCCCGCATTAGATAATGTCCCAGAAAATTTTTACCGGACTAGCTTCGATGCAAGAGGATATTTCACTCCGGAGTTTATTTCATTTGCAACTTTTGCTCTTAGAGCAGGAGGCACAAAAGTCTGGGGGAAGTATCCTTTTTTTGCAGGTGCTACAATCGGTGGGCAGGAAAATGTACGAGGTTATAACGATAAACGGTTTTCCGGCGATGCTTCACTTTTTGGTCAGGCAGAGTTAAGATTATTCATAACTGATTTAAAATTAATTCTAAAAAGTAAGTTGGGAATAAATGTATTTATAGAAACAGGTAGAGTCTTTACTCCTAATGATAGCTCTAATAAATGGCATCCATCTTACGGTGCTGGTATATGGATAGATTATTTTAATTCAGAGATTATTCCTTCTGCTTTTGTTGCTTTCTCGCCGGACCGGACTACTTTTGCCTTTGGATTGGGGATGGGATTCTAGTTTAGTTTTTTAGTAAGATTATAAATATCAGACTGGCTTCTTATTTTCTGGTCACTTTCATCTTTCAGATATTCATTTTTTTGTTCTCTATCAATTACTCGCGCTTTAACATTGTCACTTAATTGTAAATCTATCATCTTCTGTAATTGTTTTTGTATCTCTTTATCATAAACTGGAAAAGCAACTTCAATTCTGCGGCTAAGATTTCTTTTCATCCAATCTGCAGAAGAAAGAAAATATTTTTTTTCTCCGCCGTTATGGAAAATTAAAATTCGTGCGTGTTCTAAAAATCTATCAACAATGCTAATTACCTCTATGTTCTCGCTTAAACCATTTATACCCGGAACTAAGCAGCAAATTCCCCTTACAATCACCTTTACCTTTACACCTGCGTTCGAAGCGTTGTAAAGTTTATTTATCATTTTTCTGTCTTCAAGACTGTTAAGTTTAATTAAAATCTCGGCAGGTTTACCCTCTTTCGCATTTTGAACTTCATTGTCAATCAAATTGATAAAAGTTTTCCTCATCTTTTTAGGGGCAACAAGTAATTCCTTTGATTTTACTTTGTCATTTTTTCTTTCTAAAAAATTGAAAACTCTTTTTGCATCTTTGCCGAATTGCTGATTGGTAGTTAAGAAAGCATGATCGCAATATACTCTGGCTGTTTTTTCATTAAAATTACCAGTAGCTAAATAAGTGTAATATTTAAATTTATTTTTTTCTAGTCTTTCAATTAAGCAAAGCTTGGAGTGCACTTTTAATCCCGGGAAACTAAAATAAACTTTAACTCCTGCTTTCTCCAATGCATTTGCAGATGAGAAATTGGATTCTTCATCAAAGCGAGCTTTAACTTCAACAAAAGCGGTTACCTTTTTGCCATTTTCTGCAGCTTTAATTAATGAACGTATAATTAATGATTCGTCAGCAACACGGTAAAGTGTAATTTTTATCGATTTTACATTTACATCATCCGCAGCTTCTTCTAAGAATTTAATCACATAAGCAAAAGATTGATATGGAAAGCTAAGCAGAACATCTTTTTCCGAAATCACATCGAAAACTGAAACAACTCCTTCCAATTCGTGTGATGTTAAAGGAGGTAAAGGTTCATTTTCAAGATAAGGTTTATAAATGTTTTTTAAGGTATTTGGAAATGAGAAAAAGTCATTAAAATTATGATACCTCCCACCCGGGACTAAATCATTTCTGTCCAATTGCAGAGCAGATCTGAGATATTTCAAAAAATCGTCCGGCATTTCCGCATCATAAAGAAAGCGAGAAGGTGCACCTGTTTTTCTTTTTGAAAGTCCTTTTTGAATTTTTAGAAGTAAATCACCTGTAAATTCATCATCTATGTAAAGTTCAGCATCTCGTGTAAGCTTAATTGAATAACAACTATCGATTTTGTAACCTGGTAAAAGTGCAGAAAGATGTAAGCGAATTACATCATCTAAAAATATTACATAATGCTTATTATTATCAGAAGGCAATAGAACAAATCGTCCTAACCTTTCTGCTGGAATTTCTACTATAGCATACTTGTAACGTGGTGAAATACTTTTTTTCTTTTGTTTGGGAAGCAATCTTAACGCAAAATATATTGACCGGTTGTGAAGAAAGGTAGCAATTTTATTTTTATCCAGAATTATAGGCTGTATAAATGGAATTACCTGATCCCTGAAATAATTGCTTATAAATTCTTTGTGACTTATTGAAACGGATTTATTATCAACTAAAAAAATATTTTCCGCTTCAAGCTTTGGAATAATTTCTTCTCTAAAAATTTTTCCAAATTCTTCCTGTTGAAGATGAACGGTATCTAATATCTTCTTTAAAAGAAAACGTGGATTAAACTCAAGTTTTTTCTGGGTTGTATCCTTCAGTGCCAACAAACTTCTCAATGAAGCTACGCGAACTCTAAAGAATTCATCAAGGTTGGATGAATAAATGGCTAAAAATTTTAATCTTTCAAAAAGCGGTACAGATTGATCTTTTGCTTCCTGTAAAACCCTGTGATTAAATGAAAGCCAACTTAACTCTCTGTTATAAAATTTTGCTTTAATCATAGTTGGAAAGCTCTGTTACATATATCTTTTTGGATAATCGAAGAATATCATTTTAGCAGTATTCTTATCGATCTCTTTCCAGGTATTATTAAATTCAAGAGCAACAATACCACAAGTTGGAATATTATCAATATATTGTTTTGATAAAAAATTGTTCAGCATTGTAAAACCAGGATTATGTCCGAAAAGCATAACTGAATTATACTTATCGTCAATCTTCTTTATAAAATCCAATAACTCGCGGCTCGAAGCTTCGTAAATCTCCTCCGAGTAAATTATATCTCTTTTAGAATAACCGATTTGCTCTGCTATTATTTGTGCAGTTTTACTTGCTCTTTTTGCCGGACTTGAAATAACGAGATCAGGATTTACAACTTTTTCTTTTAACAATTCGCCCATAAAGGGTGCGTCCCTTTTACCTCTTTTATTTAATGGTCTATCACTATCATCGATTGAAGAGTCTTTCCAGCTTGATTTTGCGTGCCTGACTAAGAACAAAGTTTTCATTTAAGAATATCCATTAAGTTTATGTATTGCTTCAATTAGCTATGTTATTTAATAATGTTTATGCAAAATAGTATTTAGGATCACAAAAAAAAATGTTTGTGATGAATATCACTGTTTTCATGCTAATAATAGAATAAATTTTACACTAAAAGTAACCAGTATATTTGGTTGTTTATTATTTTAAGGTTTATATTTATCAAACATTGAAATGATGAAATTTTTTCACTTAACAAAAATTGCAAATGAGTACTAGTGAAATATTAAGTGATATAAAAAAGTTTGTTGGTAGTAAATTTAGGAATGAAGGGCAAAGCGAAAATTTATATCACAATTTAACACACACTGCCGAGGTAGTCAAAATTGCCCGGGAAATAGCCGAAGCTTCCGTAGTTAGTGAAGAGGATTTGGAAATTGTACTAATTTCTGCGTGGTTTCACGACATTGGTTATATTGACAAATGTGAAGGGCACGAAGATATTGGTAAAAATTATGCTAAAAAATTTCTAGAGGGAAAAAACTATCCAGCAGAAAAAATTCAAACTGTATTATCATTAATAGAAGCAACAAGATTGCCGCGTAATCCTCAGAATTTATTGGAAGAAATAATTTGCGATGCAGACCTTTACCACCTCGGTACAAATGACTTTGAAAAAAAAGGCGATTTCTTAAAGAAGGAAATGGAGATAAAACAAGGTAAAGAAATTTTAGATGAAGAATGGCTTGACAAGAGTATAAAATTTTTTGATGTTCATAAATTTTACACGCCATATGCAAAAAATCTTTTTGAGACTCAAAAAAATATTAATAAAGCTAAATTAGTAAAGAAATTAAAAAAGCTTAAAAAGAAAAAAGGGAAGGGAGATAAAAATATGGACGAATCAAACCTGCCTGCTGAAAAGAAGGAAAAGAAAAAATCAAAAGAAATTGATAAAGGTGCAGGTCGCTCGATTGAAACTATGTTCAGGAATACAATACGAACACATGTTGACTTTAGTTCGATGGCCGATACTAAAGCAAATATTATGATTAGTGTAAATACACTGGTACTAACAATAATTGTAAGTATAATGATTAGAAAGCTTGATACAAATCCTCATTTGGTAATTCCCACTGCTATTTTAACTCTTACTAGTTTATTTACACTTATTTACGCTATACTTGTGACTCGTCCTAAAGTTACTTCAGGTACATTTACAGATGAAGATATAAATCAGAAAAAAGCAAATCTGTTATTCTTTGGAAATTTTCATAAGATGGACTTATCTAAATTTTCCTGGGGTATGCGAGAAATGATAAACGATAAAGAATTCCTTTATGATAATATGATCAAAGATTTTTATTACCTAGGACAAGTGTTGGGGGAAAAATATAAAAAGTTAAGAATTAGTTACACTATTTTTATGTGGGGATTGATTATTTCTGTAATTGCATTTGCAATTGCCTTTATAATGTTTCCAGAAGGGACAGATCTAGGTCCTATTATTGAATGAATAATTAAATAATTAGCCAAGTAAAATTTGAATTAGCTAATTGAATAAGAATTAATCTATTTCAATTTTGGCATCTTCTATTAAAACGGGGAAAAAGTAACCTGCGCCAAAATCTTTATCAATCGTTACAGCTCCTTTAATATTAATAATATCTCCAACTTTAACTTCGTCTTCTGAAGTAACAACTAAATCATAATCGTTTTCAGTTCCAGTTCCATCTTGAACATGAATCCAGTTGCGGTTCATTATTTGAGGGTTGTATTTTACAACTTTTCCTTTAACTTCTATGGTTTTACCCTTTAATTCATTTTTTTCAGCATAGATTTTTTCTATTGTATAACCGTCATCTGAAGGTTCAATTTTTACATCCTGTTTGGCGATAGTCATAGCTCCTGAATGCACTTGCTTCATATGATCCGGAGTAGCAGATTTACGAGCATCGTCCACAAAAAGAAGTGAGCTGAATGTTCTATCAATCGTTTCGCTTTTAAAATCTTTCATTTCCATAAATTTTGAAAAATAAACAGTCTCGCCTATATCAATTTCCATAAATGGAACGGCTATCCAATAATTCTTTTTATTTTCAGAAACCTGCAGGTATGTGTAGTTGCTGGTATTTATTTTATCAACTACCATTGCAATGTGTGCTTCTTTTTTTGGTTCATCTGTAACTGAGCTATCATTTTGAACCTCTTCATCTGAATTACATGCAACGATTAAAAAAGTTACTGCTGCTAATATTATTAATAATAATTTCATTCAATTTATCCTTTATTATTTTTCACCTGCAAATATAACCACTTATAGGAAGAAAAATGGTTCGTTTTTTCATGCCTTGATTTCAAAATATAATAGCTTTTGAAAAATAATTGTAGAGAATATTAGCACTATAATTGTTAAATTTTAATATATGCATCAGGAAAAATTTAGAATTATGAAGATTTTTTTTGGATTATTCCTTGTAATTCAACTATGTGGTTTTAGCCCATCACTAATGGCTCAAAATTATTGGTCAAAAATAGAGAGTCCAACTAACAACGATTTAAATACCCTTTTTTTTATTGATAGCTTAAACGGCTATGTTGCTGGTGACTCAGGATTAATACTTTATACAAGTAATGGTGGGGAAAGCTGGATTAATCAGCAGAGCAATACAAACCGCAACATAATTGATTTGTTTTTTCTAAATGAAAATTTAGGCTGGGCAGTTGCTTGGTCTGAAGGTATTTTACCGTTCGTAACGTTTATTCTTAAAACAACCGATGGCGGTATAAACTGGACTGCAAACCAATTCAGACAAGAAAATATTCTTATGTATTCAATTTATTTCCTTGATTCATTAAAAGGGTTTACAGGCGGAAACCCAGGTGCAATATTTAATACTACAGATGGCGGTGCAAATTGGGATTCCGCATCCATAGCACCGGCACCTTTTGCCTATTTTCCAATACTAAAATTTAATTTTTATAACGATGAATACGGTTTTGCCTGCGGTGGTGCGCATGATATTGCAGGAATTACATGGAAAACAACTAATGGCGGTGAGTACTGGGTTCCAATTGATACTGCATTTACTCCACCGGATGAATTATGGGATATTTATTTTGTTGATTCTGCCAATGTAATTGCAGTCGGCGGCGATCCTGAACTGTTCGGTGTTGGATTGTTACGATCTTCTAATGCCGGTGTAACCTGGGGATACGAAGAAATTGGATTGATTGGCATGGCACGTGCTTTATCTTTCAGAACAAATTATGAATGCTGGTCTCCTGTTCCCATTCCTGAATCAATAATTGAATCAAAAGATACTGCACACACATGGACATTTTACGATGCACCGGAAAACACGAGTATATATGATATAGTTTTTACAGATTCACTTACCGGTTATGGAGTGGGTGAGCAGGGCGCTATTATTAAGTATAAATATCCAACAATCCCTTCAGTAACCGAAGAGCAAACATCGTTTACTAAAAGTTTTAGTTTATATCAAAACTTTCCAAATCCATTCAATCCTCTTACCACAATAAATTATACTCTTTCTGAAAATAGTTTCGTCTCGCTTATTGTATATGATGTTTTAGGAAATCAAATTGAGAATCTCATTAGTAAATACCAGTCAGCTGGTAATTACAAAGTAAATTGGGATGGACAAAATTTTCCCAGTGGAATTTATTATTATCAATTGAAAGCTGGAAAATATACCGATTCTAAAAAGATGATACTTTTACGTTAAAGAATACACACTTTTAAATTTCAAATTTTAATTATTTCAATAAAATCATCTTTTTAGTTTGAATAAAATTTTCTGCCCCCCCGTTGGCGGGATAAATTTTAAGTTGATAGAAATATATACTGGATGCCGGATTCTTGACAATTGTACCCGGATTAAATTCAATTTCATGTTTACCAGCAGGTCTGTATTCATCAACTAACGTTGCAACTTCGTTTCCAAGTGCATCAAAAATTTTTAGTGTTTGCCACGCACCAACTGGAGTTTGCCAGCTAATCTTTGTACTCGGATTAAACGGATTTGGATAATTTTGATTGAGTGAATATTCCCTCGGAAGTTGTGGTTCATATTCTACATCTACTGAAGAAATTTCAATCGGCACAGTCCAAATCTGGTATATTCCTGTTGAATTATCCATCCAGACAGGAATGAGCTTTTCATTGGAAGATGTAATTGAAATATTATCACCCTGGTAACCTTGTCCTAATCCACCAATTGGAATTGGTTTAAAATTATGATCGCTTATTTCAAACTCACGCCAGGTATCACCACCATCATCGGATCTGACTAAAAACACTCCGGTCGAATCACTTGTAGTATTTCTATCGTCATAAAAAAGAACATTCAATCCGCCAAACTTATCTACGTGAATTGCGGGGAAATATTGAATTGCACCATTATTTAATTGATCCTGGTTTACACGAATTCCACTGGACCATGTTTGTCCTCCATCAGTGGAACGATTTAAAATAATATCAGGATCACTTCCTGCAGGTGAAAGATCTTTTTGTGTTGTAATAATATATATCCAACCACTTCGTACTCCTCCTGTTGTATCAACAGCAATTCTTGGTAATCCGTTTACTCTAATATTAGATTTTTGGTTTAGTTGACCAGCAATCCCATTCATATCAAAAGCATTTTCAGTTACATTCCAATTGTTGCTACCATCATTAGAATATGCTACTCCAACAAAGTCTTCAGTAAATGGTGAAAATTCTGTTACTCCTGCCCAGCAGATAAAAACAGTTCCATTTAATCCCATTGCAATTTCTCCACCAGCGGATCTTTGAACAGGATTATTTATTTGAATTGTTGAGGACCAATTTTTTGCACCATCATCTGTATAGGAAATAAGTACTGGAAATGGTGGAGCAAATTTTACCCATGTAGCATAAGTTCTACCAAAGTAGTTGCTTGAAATAGCAGCATCGCTAGCTAATGTTGCTCTTTCCAGATCTCCATCATCAATTGATTTTTGGTTAGACCAGGTTAATCCGTTATCGGTTGAATAGTGAGAATATAAACCAGCGCCAGTCAAGCTGCTTAATCGGGTTAAAATAAAGGTACCGTTTTTATCAATAGTAATACCGGGATCC
>CBDUAV010000012.1:0-36773 GCA_965365225.1 uncultured Ignavibacteria bacterium
CACGCCGCCAGCGTTCGTCCTGAGCCAGGATCAAACTCTCCGTAGTAGAGTTTAAATTTTGTGTAATCTGGCGTTTAGTACGCTTTGTTGAAACCGTTTAATTGACAGAATTAAACGCACTCACTCTTTCAAAGAACAAAATAAAACCTTCAGAATTGAAGGATGGTAAATTTACTCTCTTTATATAACAAAGTCAACTATATTTAGCTGACTTTTAATTTCTTTTTGTGCTTTTCAAAACAACTTAATCGAGATACAGAATTTCATAAAAAAGCGTAGCAAATATATTCTTTAATACTTCAAAGTCAAGTCATTTTACTTATTTACAATTGTTACAATAGACAGCAAAATTGCAGCAATACTTGCAAGCAGACTTATATAGACGGAATATTCAAAGACGTATGACCTGAAACTCCGTAAATTTTCTTTTGGTACGTATATGTAATCACCTTCTTCAATAAGAACCTGTTCTCTAATTGGTGAAATCCAGGCTCTTGAGCCTCCTTTAATTACCATAATTTCATCTTCCTCAGCAAGTTCTCCTAAACCGCTAGCTTCATTAACATAAAAGCTAAAATCTTTGCCTTCAATAAATGTTACATGACCTGGTCTTAAGACCTGACCAAAAACGTAAACAGAATTTTGTATGGGTGGAATTATTATAACATCCCCGTTTTGCAATTTATATTTTGCTATGTCCGAATTTGGATCTTCAATTTTTCTAAAATCCAGAGAGCTTCCTTCAGTTAAAACTCTTAATTGATTTTCTAGGTTAAAATAATTTGAGTCTTCAGAAATTACATTAGACATCCTATACATTAATGCTAATTCAAGATTTAAAATAGTATTTCTAAATCTTGGATCTTCCAAATCAGGTTGTTCGCTTAGTTTAATATCATATTGCTGTTCAAGCAAAATTGCTAAACTATTTCTGGAATAAACCCTTGCTCTTTTTAATGAAGCCCGGGGTGTAAAGCCATTGCAAAGTTGCATAACTTCATAGAGTGTAGTATTGTCTTTCGTGATGGGTATTGCACCTGGGGAATTAACTTCTCCCAATACCTTCACTGTAAAATTTCTTTTTTGAGACTCCTGGGCTAAAAATCTAATTCTATCGCCTCTTTGTATTTCGAAACTTTCATCAATTGTCGTTTTGAAGATATCCTGTGTTTGACCATCGTAAGCAAGCCTGAATACTTCAATAGTATCAACATTTTCATAAGCAGGATTTATTCCATCTACGAGTTCAAGGGCATCTCCAAGTTTATCTCCTTCAACATAGAAAAATGTTCCTGGATTATTAACAGCACCATAAATAGAAAAGAAGTTATGGCTTATTTCATAAGTTGGAAATACTATAACATCATCATTTTTTAAATATGGATTATTACTGAAATCTCCATTGATCCTGAACTTCTGCAAGTCGATTACAAACTCTTCTCCGGAATCACGTATTAGCTTTATACCCCTTAATGCAAAATCTGAAAGCTCTTGCTTTAATTTTCTGTAAATATCGGGATCGGTTGTAACTTTTAAGGTTAAATCAACCGCTTCCGCATACATCCTTGTAATAAACTCATCAATCCGTTCCGTCTTCAATGCGGGAAATGAACCGGTAACAGGAAAACCTCCGCCAATTGTTACACTAATGGTTGACATGCTGAGAAGCGAACCAGTGTTAAGTTTATCATCAAGAATTTGTGATTGTAGATTTATATTAAAGATAATAATTGCGATTATTATGTAAATAGTTTTCATAGAATTATTCCTTAATTGTTTACAATCACAATACAGTGCTACTGGCATATTGTAATTGATAGTATTGCATGTAATCGCCCGAAATTATTCTTTCCCACCAGTTTTTATTTTTTGTGTACCAATTTATTGTTTCTTTCAACGCCTTGCTAAATTCAAAAGATGGCTGCCAGCCAAGTTCATTCTTAATTTTATTTGAATTAATTGCATACCTTCTATCGTGTCCCGGTCTGTCTTTTACAAACTCAATTAAACTTTCTGATTTATTTAAATGTTTTAAAATAAGCTTAACAATTTCAATATTCTTCATTTCTCTGCTTGCGCCTATGTTATAGACTTCGCCAGGACTTCCTTTATCTAAGACAAGTTCCACAGCTTTGTTATGATCCAAGACATAAATCCAATCGCGTATGTTTAAACCATCACCGTAGATTGGTAACTTTCTATTATTAAGTGCATTTATTATCATCAAAGGTATAAGTTTTTCAGGAAATTGAAACGGACCGTAGTTATTTGAGCAACGAGTAATAATAACAGGAACATTGTAAGTATGGTGAAATGCCTGGGCAATCATATCTGCAGATGCTTTGCTTGCAGCGTACGGACTGTTGGGATGAAGTGGCGTGGATTCTTCGAATAAACCTTCCGCATCTAAACTTCCATAAACCTCATCGGTAGAAATTTGAATAAACTTCTCAATTCCAAAATTTTTTGCATTCTCTAATAAAACACTGGTACCCAATACATTGCTTCTAAAAAAAACTTCCGAACCTAAAATACTTCTATCTACGTGAGACTCAGCAGCAAAATTAATTACGTACGTAATTGCATATTCTTCAAAAATATATTTTACAATTTCCTCGTTTGTAATATCGCCTTTAACAAAAACATAGTTTTCTTTTTTTTCAATTGCGGTTAGATTTTCAAGATTTCCGGCATAGGTAAGCTTATCCAGGTTCACAACAAAAACATCATCTCTTTTTTTAAGTAAAAAATTAACAAAGTTGCTGCCAATAAAACCTGCGCCGCCTGTAACAAGAATCTTTTTCATATTAAAATGAAAAGAAGCCTATAAAAATACCGGATTGAATAAAAAACGAATTGCCAGAAAGATCTGAAGGTACACCTGTCAATTTTTGTTCGTTATCTGCAGTCCAATCATCAGCAAAAGTTATTTGATAACCAACACCTAAACGCAATGTAACAAACCTATAAATTGGATAATCTAAATTTAATGTGGGAGTAAACATCCAAAAGCTGTTATTTAATTTTCTGCTATAGTTTTCTGATGAAACATTCGGATCAGAAAAATTTTCCCAAACACCTTCCCAATCAAAACCACCGCTGTTACTGTAAAGATGAATTTCCATATTTCCGGCACCGATAACTGCTCCAACTGATACACCGAAGTTTTTAATAAAAGGCAGTGTGTATTCCAGAGTAACGCCGCCGCCACCGAGGCAATAGACTACTTCCCTATTAACAGTATTTAATTTTTGCGAAGATGAAAGTGAACCGCCAAAACCCATTCCGCCAACGCGTAAATTTTTTACAAATCCGATATAAATAAAGCCGGCAATACCTGATGAATAAAATCCACTATTGGACAGCTCCGGCATTCCGGTTGGTAATAAATTATTTACAGGTTTTACGTTTGGAATATACCAAGCCGGCACGTAGCCAATTCCGCCGCCAAATGGTGCATCGAAAAATTGCCCGGTTTGAGAAAAAACTAATGTTGATGCGATAACAACTATCGCAATTGAATATTTAATTTGCATATAAGTTGATTTAATAATTTATAAATTTACCAAAGGGGTTTAGTAAAATCAAAAAATGTTGATGAAAATTGTTTTGTAGTAAAACAAAAACAAATTTAACAAGGCAAACATAACCAAATAGGGCAATAATACAGTAGCGAATTTAGACAAATGCAGAAAAAAATCTTAATTACCGGCGGAAGTGGGTTGCTTGGACAGTATTTAAATGTTTCGCTAAAAGATGATTTTGAAATATTAACCCTTCACAATACAAATAAAGGAAATTGTCAGGAATTCGAATCAGCAAAGGTAAATATCAGGGATTCAAAATCATTAAAAACTGTGTTTGATAATTTTAAACCGAATATTGTAATCCATTCGGCAGCAATCACTAATTCGGTTCCAAACCAAAACCAAACAGGTAAAGATTATTTTGAAACGAATGTTAAAGCAACACAATTTATCGCTGAATTTTGTGACAAACAAAATGTAAAACTTATTTACATTTCCACTGATTTGGTATACGCAGGTTACCGTGGTCCTTTTCATAAAGAAGATGGTAAACTAATCCCCGCTACAATTTATGCTGAAACAAAATTAATAGGTGAAATAAAAATCAGGCAAATTTTAGATAACCATTTAATTTTGCGTACATCATTGCTTTACGGAATTGGATTGAATCACTCGCAATGCCATTTTCAAAAGATGATAGAAAATTTTAATGCCGGGAAACCTATAAAGCTTTTTACAAATCAATTTAGGACGCCAATTTCACTAAAAGATGCTTCAAAAATAATTGTCGGGCTCGCAAATTCAGATCTGCAAAATCAAACAATAAATTTAGGCGGAAGAGAAAGACTATCACGCTGTGAAATGGGTGAAGTATTGTGCTATGCTGGGGGTTTTGAAAAAAATTTAATTGAAAAAATTACAATGGACGATATTCCAAACTTCCCAACAGTTGAAGATGTATCTTTAAATACCAATAAGCTTATAGCTTTAGGCTTTAAACCAAGATCGTATGAAGAAAATGTTCTACAAATTTTAGAGGAAAAGTAATATAGTTATTTAGTCCACTCCAAAGCTCTTAAAACAATCACACCTGAGTGTCTTTTATATTTTTGCAGATAGACGGAAAGCGGCTCTTCAGTAATTTGGACTTTTGCACTTACAGTTGGTGCATGCAGCAGATGAATTTTTCCGTTATTCATTTTAACTGCAATTCCAACATGTCCGATATCCAGTCCTTCAACAGTTGTAGTTATTGCAAGCAGGTCGCCATTATTAATTTGTTTTTCTTTTTCTGTCAGCTCATTTTTCGGAATGTAAAAATATTCACGCTTGCTTATTTCTACTTCCTGCTTTTTTATCTCTGAAACAAACTCTGGATTTTCTTTAAGTTGTTTATAACTTTCCGGATGAGTAGACATGTAATCTAAATCGAACTTAACAGGGACGCCGCCAATCTTTTTTGTTACATCTCTTATTATGCACTTTAAATCATTATTGTGTATCCAATCAGAAAAGTAATGAAGGCGGGAAGGATATTCATCAATTTTGCCATTTCGGTAACGAATGAACTGCAGCTCCTTTTGATAATCTTCAAATGAGGTTTTAGCTTTCTTAATACATCTAGCTAAAACCAACGAATTTTCCAGTAAAGTTGTACAATCCAAACCGGTTAAATTAATTACAAGTTTTTCACCACCTTCTTTTTCAATTCCATTTGCGAGATAATCTGTTCCGATAAAACTTTTTCCAATTTCAGCAATCAAATCACCAATTGGCAAATTCTCCCAATTTTTATCAATCGCCAGTTGAAATTTTGAATTGCAAATCTCAACATCAATTTCAGAATATATTTGTGCATATAAATTTGAAGAATTAATGAAGAGAGTTATAAATATGAGTGAGAGGCTAATCAATTTTTAATTGTTAATTCTTTATTGATTAAATGATGTCTTCATCGGAGGGAACAGAAGCATACTCTTCAATCTGCCGTGCGTGCGCTAAGTTTTCGAAACGAGCATATTCTTTTACAAAGGCAAGTTTAACCATTCCGGTGGGACCATTTCTTTGCTTGGCAACAATTATTTCAGCAATCCCTTCCCAAGATTCTCCGTTATCATCTTTTTCCATACCATAATATTCAGGTCGGCTTAAAAACATTACCACATCTGCATCCTGCTCAATCGAACCTGACTCACGTAAATCTGCAAGCTGTGGTCTTTTATCACTTCTGGCTTCAACTGCACGATTTAACTGCGAAAGGGCAATAACTGGAATATTCAATTCTTTGGCCAAAGCTTTAAGCGAACGCGAAATATGAGAAATTTCTCTTTCACGTGACTCTGCACTTGCAGGCCCTGTCATAAGTTGTAGGTAATCTATAATAATAAGACCTATATTTTTTTCGGCTTTCAATCTTCTTGCCTTTGCTCTTATTTCAAGTACGGTTTGCGATGGTGAATCATCAACAAAAATCGGGGCATCGGTTAAACGGTGAACTGTTTTACTAAGCTTCGGTGCTTCGGAATGAGGTAGTTTTCCTGTTCTTACTAAATGTGCATTTATCCTTGCTTCGGCACAAATCATACGAATTATTAATTGCATCGTGGCCATTTCAAGACTGAAAATTCCTACCGGAACTTTGTGATCAATTGCTGCATTGCGTGCAATAGAAAGTGCGAGTGCAGTTTTACCAATCGATGGCCGTGCGGCAAGAATAACCAAATCAGATTTCTGCAAGCCACCAAGAATTTCGTCGAGCTCGTAAAATCCGGTCGGCACGGAAAATCTTTGTTGAGTAGATGAATGAATTGTTTCGATGTATTCCATTGCATCTCTTACGGCTTTATCCATCCCCTGGTAAGATTTGGATAGATGGCTTTCAGTAATTTCAAATATTTTTCTTTCAGCATCATCTAAAATTTCAAAAGCATCTGCAGAACCCTCATAAGCATTTTTTGCAATAGAATGAGCACTGCTAATTAAACCTCTTAAAATCTGCTTTTCAAGTATTATTTTTGCATGGTATTCAATATTTGCAGCGGAAGGAATGTTTTGAGAAAGCTTACTTAAGTAAACGGCGCCGCCAGCTTCTTCAAGCTCGCCCCTTTTTTTCAGCTCTTCGTACAATGTAACCGTATCAATAGGTTCATCGGAATCAAACAGAGATATCATCGCATCAAAAATTATTTTATGCGCCTTCACATAAAAGCTTTCTGAAGTAAGCATTTCAAGTCCTTTGGGGACAGCTTCCTTTTCAATCATCATCGCACCCAGAACAGATGCTTCAATTTCAGGTACGGACGGCGGTTTAACATCCGCTGATATCAATTGATCAATGCCGTTGTTATTATTTGATTTTTTTGTTCTTGCCATTGAAGTGAATATGCCTATTTTTTGAATCCTGCTCTCCGATAGGCAGGAAATCCCGCCTTGGCGGGACTAATTTTAACAGATTTTAATTACAATCGGAAGTTCGCAATTGTTTTTTTAAGAGTCAAATGTTTATCCATTTTTAAAAAAAATTAGTCAATTTTCTATCATCAATCAACTAACAACCTCATCATACAACTTTCTAAATTTCTTTAAATCTTCCCAGCAGTCTTTTTTCCAGTGCGGGTTGCGCAGCAGTGCAGCAGAGTGATAAGTAACCATAATTTTTGCATCTTCAAATTCAAAAATTTTACCGCGTAAATTTCCGAGCGAATCTCGTTTCTTTAAAAGTCCTCTGGCAGCAGTTAAACCTAAACACAATATCAATTTGGGCTTTATTAATTCGAGCTGCTTTTTAAGATATGGCATACAGGTTTCCATTTCATCGGGTAAAGGAGTGCGGTTTCCGGGCGGTCGACATTTAACTACATTCCCGATAAATACTTCTTTCCTTTCAAAATTAATTGCTTTAAGCATATCTGTTAAAAGCTTTCCCGCTCTCCCTACAAATGGTAAACCCTGCTTATCTTCTTCTGCACCGGGACCTTCTCCAATAATCATCACATCGGCATTTGGATTGCCCGTTCCGAATACAAATTTATTCCTGTTTTGATGTAAGCGACAGTTTGTGCAATTACAGATTAATTTTTCAAGCTCTTCAAGTGTGGTAGCTTTTTCCCATTCTTCTTTCTCTACGGGAAAAAGTTCCGGCTCTTCAATTTTTACGGGTGTTTTTTTTATACTAATGCTCCTTTCAGTTTTCGACAGGAATAAATCATCACCAAATATTTCTTTTTGAGTAACCAATGCTTGAAGTATTTTCTTTTTAGAGTTCTTTTCCATAACTAAGAAAAACTATACAAAAGATTAAAGAAAAATAAATCCGGCAGAAGCCGGATTCTAAAATTAGTTTCTATTTGTGATGAACTTTGCTACTCTTTAAATTCATATTCCAGGTCGCCATCAAGAAATTCGCTTAGAGATTGAATGTGAGGCTTTTCACGTTTTTCCAAATCCAATGCTATTTTTAACTGTGCCGGATTATCTACGTCTTCACTTTCATCATCAGTTGTGCTTTCAGGTATTGTGCTCAGTAAAGCATTAAACTCTATTTTGTTTTCGCTGTTTAACTGGCGGGCTTTTTTTGAACAAACAATAATCGCTTCATAAACATTACCTGCTTTTTCTTCGATTGCTCTTAAATCAACGGGATTGATTGCCATTAAGTTATATCTCCTTTTAATATTTTTTTTACTAATGCCGAAGTTTCAATTACTGCATTATCAAGATTTTCATTTACAATAATATAATCAAACTTGTCTTTAAGACTCAATTCCATTTTAGCTCTCTCAATCCTTTTCTTAATATCTTCTTCGCTTTCCGTCTTGCGATCTCTAAGCCTGTTAACTAGTTCCTGATAACTCGGGGGCGAAATATAAATTAAATGTGCATTAGGATAAAGTTTTTTTATTGAAAGTGCTCCTTTTACATCAACTTCAAGTAATATTGTATTGCCTAAATTAATAGTTTCGTCTATTACGCTTTTAAAAGTACCGTAATAGTAATCATAAAATTTTTCCCATTCGATAAACTCATTGTTTTCAATTTTCTTTTTAAACTCATCTTCAGATAAAAAATTGTATTCAATGCCGTTGGTTTCTGTTTCCCTCTTTGGGCGTGTTGTTGCGGAAATTGAAAAAATCAACTCAGGAAATTGAGCAAGTATTCTTTTTACAATAGTAGTTTTGCCCGCTCCGCTGGGTGCAGCAACTGCAATAATTTCTCCCTTCATCGTTTTCAAATATTACTCGATGTTTTGAATTTGTTCCCTGATCTTTTCTACTTCTTCTTTTATGTGCACAGCTTTGTGAATTATAACAGTTGAAACAGATTTAGAAGAGATTGTATTTGCTTCTCTATTTATTTCCTGGCAAAGAAAATTTAATTTCCTGCCCGGTTCTTGTTCATTTTTTAAACTGGATTTAAAGAAGTTTAAATGGCTTTTTAACCTTACACATTCTTCAGTAATATCTGCTCTGTCTGCAAGTAATGCTAATTCAAGATTCAGTCTCTCACTATCTATTTCTACATTACTAATTAATTCAGCGGCTCTCTTTTTAAGATTTGTATAATAGTCGTTTATACTTTTGTTAAATTCTTTTTCAATTGAATAAACATTTTTTTCAATATTAGTTGCACGATGAACTATATCTTTTGATAATGCAGCTCCTTCGTTTTTTTTCATTTTGTTCAAATCAACTAGTGCTTTATTCAAAGCACTTTTTACAATTGAAAAATC
Source organism: uncultured Ignavibacteria bacterium (assembly GCA_965365225.1). Classification (GTDB taxonomy): domain Bacteria; phylum Bacteroidota; class Ignavibacteria; order Ignavibacteriales; family Ignavibacteriaceae; genus IGN2. The sequence goes on from CBDUAV010000012.1 coordinate 9,256, forward strand.
GGATGCATATATTTTAATTTCCTCCGAAGTAAAAATATCTTTATTTGCTAAAATGTCTTCAAGTTTAATATTGTCTTTAATTTTAGCTGCAGTTTTAATTTTTTTAAGCAGTGTAATATGTTTTTTTAGCTTAGTTAAATCAATTGCGATTAGCCCATTTTCGAGTCCGTTTCTTTTAAGGGAAATAACTGTATTGATTTTTCCTCGTTTTACTTTTGATTTGATTATCTCTCTAAGTTCATAATCAAAGGCGGATAATGCAGGCGGAAGTTTTAAGTAAACTTCAAAAAATCTGCTGTTAACACTTTTTATTTCAACTTCTGCTGAAAATTTTTTATTTCCGGCATTACCTTTTCCGTAGCCGGTCATGCTGTAAATCATATTAAACTTCTAACAAAAAGAGTGCAAAAAATAGTTAATTAATAAAAGCAATCAAAAACAAATGGTTTCAGTTATACTTAGAATGCCTCACCAATTCCAAAATGGAAGACCATATTTTTGAAAACTGCTTTTTCAAAAATAAATTTTTTATCTGCTGGATCGTAAAATTTAAATCCAAAATCTATTCTGAACGGAGCAATTGGTGAATAATAACGTAATCCTGTTCCAACTGCTACAGCAATACCATCAAGCCTCACATCATTTAAATCATTCCAGGTGTTTCCATAATCAGTAAAAAACACAAACCCAAACTGATCTTCAAATTTTCGTCTATATTCAAAACTTCCTTCCAGTAGAAAAATACCACCTCTAATTCTGAACTGTTCATTAATTGAAGGAGGGAAAAGATCATCAGCCTGATTTGTAGGTATTAAATCCCTTGCTCTCCACCCTCTTACTGAATTACTACCACCCGCAAAAAATGTTTGGTTTGGTGAAATTAGTGCCTGATCGCCACTGAGCATTTGTATATAACCGGATCTAGCTTTAATTCCGAAAACCGTATTATCATCACGCGAAATTGAGTAATAAGATCCATAAGTTAATTGCAACTTCAAATAGTAACCCAAAGAATCAACAAAAATTTCACTGTCTGAAGTTCCTAAATTTCTTACATCCCATTTTACATCTGCAGAAGAAATTTCAGTTATCAACGAAAGGGTTCTACCAGCTGTGGGAAAAAAGATATCGTTTGCAGTAGTTGATCCTATTTCTGTTCCTAACGAGAAGGTTAACGTTCTGGGACTTATGGACAATGTATCTCCATCAGAAACAAATTCCGGCACATCGTATGTTAATCTTTCAAATCTTAAAAATGGATTTAGCAGATTAATAAATGTATAACTTGGCATATCCACAGTTGTGGTAAAAACAGCACCAAAATTTTGATAATCGACCTGGGATATTTTATATGATTTCAAAAAACCTTCAAGCCTGCCTGCAATTCTTCTGCTAAAAAGAAAAGGCTGTTCAATAACAGTTGAAAGGTCTATTTCCGATTGAAATGATTTTTCAAATTGTCCTGAGCCAAATCTTAAGTTTGTTATATCTCTGATTCTAAACCGTAAACGTATAGTTAGTTTACGTGCATCTCCAAAAAAGTTTTTTCGAACGTAACTTGCACCAACACCTAGATTAAAAGTGCTCAATTCATTATCGGCAAAAACTTCGGGTGATAATTCATTTAATGATCCAATGTTTCCTGTAATTAAAAGAGGAACTTTTGAACCTAAAGTATCTTCTTCAACAGGACTGAGATTTACAGTATTGAATAATCCAGTTCTTGCGAGGCGCACCCTGCTTTTGAAGAGTTCATCTTCTTTATATGTGTCTCCCGGATTAATATTAGATAAATATTTTATAAGTTCATTGCTAACGTATCGTTCCCCTTCACCGTTTTTTTCAATTCTTATTTCACTGTACTGAAACCATCTTCCCAAGTTAAAAAACGAAGTCATGTTAACTTTATTTTTTACCGTATCAATTTTTACATCAGTGCTATCGTATCCTGAAAGCATGTAACCTGTATTCCTTAAATAACCTATTATACTTTCATTATTGGATTGCACAAAATCCTGTGAAAATTTTAAATTAGATGAGTACTGCAGGTATTGGTTTATCTGTGATCTGTTATAATCGTTAAGGCGTTCAAGCCCTCTAATTTCAGTATCGCCAAAAGTGAACATATCATTTTCGTCTACCATAAATTCAAGTTCAACATATTTACCGGAAGTATCAATTTCATAACTATATTGAATATCTGCTTCGAAGAAGCCGTTTACAGCATAAAATGACTTTAGAGAAATAATATCAATTAAAACAGAAGTAGAATCAAAATAGTTGGGAGGAGAGCCAAGAAATGTAAAGGAATCAAGAAATCTCCAAAGCCAAAATGGATTTTCCTTGCTTTGCAGTACGGTTTTTAATTCAGAATCGGAAAAGGAGTTGTTACCAGTAAAACTAATTGAAGATAATTCATATTCCTGTGCTTGCTGTGCGATGGCGGATTCTATTTTCAAGCAGAGCAACAAAATTAATAACAAAAGATAATGTAAAATAAATTTCATCGGAGTTTTCACATTCTCTGTGAGGGTAAAAAATCTTTTTATTAGATTTTTCAATGTTAGAGTGCTCTCTCAATCAATCTCAGGTTGGGGTAATCTTTTCTAAAATAACTAACAAAAAAATTTTTAATCATAGCATTATCAATATTTTCTGATAAGTCTAAAGAAACTCTTCCACTGGAAATTACTGACAGGTGAGCTGAATATGTTCTAAGCTTTTTCAAATCAATAATATGCGAGTAGATTTCTCCACCAGCATTGCCTAAAAAGTAATTTTTAGAATTGTAGTAAATCAGTTCAGTTTCAATGTCAGAAAATTTAATTTTATCCACCAGGCACTGAATAAATGAGCCTTCTAAAAGAGTTGTGGAATATCTTAATTTAAACTCGCCTTCAACCCAACTAATGAGATGAAATTTTATACCCCAGCTATTTTTTTCATTAATTTCGACTCCTGCAACAATAGATTTAAGCGAATCGGATTCAAAATGTCCTGCGCTTGTAAACGAGATATTTTCACCGATTAAATCTTTGGCAGTTTTTAAAACAAGCTGGGGGTTTTCAAAATGTTGATGTGGCGGTGGTTCATTGGATTTTTTACATCCTGTAGAAAGAAAAATAAATGCTGCATAAAAACAAATGAGCAAAACCTTATTTGATAACAACTTTGGTACCTACTTTTACAATTGAAAAAATTTCGTCTATATCTTCATCGCTTAAAGCGATTGAGCCGTTTGTCCAATTAAAAACAAACGGTAAATTTTTTATTATAAAGTTGAATTTGCCAATACCGTGAAGACCTAAATTTCCTCCTAAAATTCTATTTCTATCAATGCAGCCTTCATAATAAAATTGAAATTTAATTTCATTGTATTCTTTTTGTGAAATCCAGCCCTTTCTTAAAGCACTTGCCGCATCATCCAGGTTGGGATAATTTATTTGTAAAAATTTATGATATTTATGCGATGTATCAATTCTGCAAATTTGGTATTCACCAATGGGTGTAGCGTTATCATTGGCTTTGGTTTTCGGAGCCCCTACTGATTTTCCAAAGTTTACTCGATAGTCTTTTATCAAAACACTATCCTCAAATAAACTAAGAGTATAATACTTTCTGCTAATAAGCAGGCTGGGATTTCTAAACTCCGAGATACCATTTTGAAACATTGCTTCAGAAATTGGTACTGCACGAATTTCACTTAAAATAAATCCATATAAAAGCGCACCGAATATAAATAGCAGAATTGCGCCCGTCAGATAAAGGATATTCCTGGCAATGCCTACGTTTATAAAATCGGAGATTTGTATTGGACCGAGCTTTTTTCCCTTTAGTTTTTCAAATATTTTTAATTTTGCCAAGTATGACCTAAAGAATCTTTAATTTTAACATCACAAAATTTAATTAAAAATCGCATAAGTTTTAATTTAATTGTTTCTTAAGGATCTTATGATACTAAAGTGCCTAAATATACTATTTACTATAATGATCTTTTTGGTTATAAATGAATCTGCAGATGCACAAATTACCGTTAATGCAGTAGGGGACGTTATGCTTGGTTCGGTAACACCAAAAACCATCTTACCTCCTAATAACGGAAACGAATTTGTGGAATCAATTAGCAAGTACTTAAGTGGAGCGGATGTAGTTTTTGGCAATTTGGAGGGTTCTTTAATCAGTGATGATTTGAAACCGCAGAAATGTAAGGAAGAATCTCGAAAAGCCGGGCGATGCTACGAATTTGGTATACCGGAGATGTTAACTGGTTCACTGCAAAAACTTGGTTTTAATGTTTTAAGTATGGATAATAACCATTCCGAAGATTATGGTATGGAAGGATATGAGTTCACACAACAAAAACTTAGTGAAATGGAAATTAAGTTTGCACCAAAGCAGGGATATGCAACTTTAAATATCAAAGAAAAGAAAATTGTGATAGTTGCATTCGGATACTCGGGTAATTCGTATAGCATTTCTAACCTTGAAGAAACAGCAAAAATTATTTCATCATTAAAAATAGATTTTGATTTTATAATTGTTTCCTTTCATGGCGGTGCGGAAGGAAGAAATGCATTAAACACAAAGGATGAAACCGAGTTCTTTTTGGGCGAAAACCGGGGAAACGTAATTGCATTTGCACATACCGCAATTGATGCTGGAGCTGATCTGGTTATCGGGCATGGTCCGCATGTATTGCGAGCTATGGAAATTTATAAAAACAAACTAATCGCATACTCAATGGGTAACTTTTTAACTTACGGTAATATGAATATAAGCGGTGTTACAGGTGTTACTGCTATACTCAAAGCCGAACTGGATGAAAATACCGGAGATTTTTTAAGAGGGAAAATTGTTCCTGTTAGACAGGTAGACAGAGGAATTCCAATTTATGATGAATCTTTTGAAGCGTTTGAACTGATTAGAAGTTTAACAGAAAATGATTTGCCCGGTAATGGAATTATTTTTACGGAAGCAGGTTCAGTTTACAATTCAACTATAGTGCTGCCAGAAAAGAAGCCTGCAGAAGATTTAAGAATGATTAAAAGGTTTTTTAATCCTACTAACTATGCAACAATTATTTCTGAATATCCTGAGATAAAAAAACCCGGTATTGAATAACCGGGTCGTTAATAATTTTTATTTATCTAAGCTTACACTTCCATTATTTCAGTTTCTTTGTGCTTTAAAATGTCATCAATCAGCTTGGTGTGTTCATTGGTTAATTTTTGTACTTCATCTTCAGCATCTTTTAATTGATCTTCAGACATTTTTTTATCTTTTTCTTCCTTCTTTAAATGATCATTAGTATCTCTTCTAATATTTCTAATAGCTACTTTTGCATCTTCACCAAACTTTTTAATAAGCTTAACTAATTCTTTTCTTCGTTCTTCATTTAATGCGGGAATTGGAACTTTAAGATTTGTTCCATCTGAAATTGGATTTAAACCAATATTTGCTTCGAGAATTGATTTTTCTATTACCGGAACCATCGGTTTTTCCCATGGTGTAATTGATAGTGTATGAACATCCAGCACGGAAACGTTACTAACCTGGTTTAGTGGAACCATATTTCCGTAATATTCCACTTTAATTCCGTCCAACAGAGCAGTAGTAGCTTTGCCAGTTCTAACTTTTGCAAGCTCATTCTGCAAAGCTTCTATAGATTTATCCATCCGGGATTTTGCATCTTTAATTAATTGGTGCATAATTACCTCTGCGGTTTGTTAAACTTTTTCTTCGGTATTAACTTCTTTAGTAATTAAAGTTCCAATTTCCTCGCCTTTAGCAAGCTTTAACAAATTATCAGGCACACCCATATTAAACACAATCATCGGTAAATTATTTTCCTGGCAAAGACTAACAGCTGTGAGATCCATTATTCTTAAATTCTTCTTTAAAACATCCAGGTAAGAAATATTATCAAATCTAAAAGCTTTTGAATTTTTTTCGGGATCGCTGTCGAACACACCGTCAACACGTGTTCCTTTTACAATTACATCTGCATCAATTTCTACTGCCCGAAGCGAAGCAGCAGTATCTGTGCTAAAGTACGGATGACCTGTGCCGGCACCGAAAATTACAACTCTCTTTTTTTCAAGGTGTCTTATAGCTCGTCTTCTAATGTATGGTTCGGCAATTGCTTCCATGTTTATTGCACTCATTAAACGTGTGGTAATACCCTTCTTCTCAATTGCATTTTGAAGAGCGAGAGAGTTAATCATTGTTGCAAGCATTCCCATCTGATCCCCGGTAGCTCTATCTATTCCCTGCGAACTTGCACTGAGTCCCCTGTAAATATTTCCACCGCCGATCACTATCCCAAGCTCAATACCCGAATGATGAGTTTTATTAATTTCATCAGCCAGATAATCCAGCACATTATTATCAATACCAAAACCTTGCGATCCCATCAAGGATTCACCGCTTAATTTTAATAGAACACGATTGTATTTTAGTTTCATCTCTTCTTTTTAAATCTGAGTGTTTAAATATAAAAAAAGGTCTTAATATTATTAAGACCTTTAAGTAAAATTACTTATTTTCATCTCCAAGATGGAAACGATGAAACAATGAAATATTAACGGAAGTGTTATGTTTTGAATTAAAATCTTTTAATAATTCGCCAACTGTTTTAGAATTATCTTTTATATAAGCTTGTTCAATTAAAACATTTTCCTGGTAGAATTTATTCAATCTGCCCTGGGCAATTTTTTCCAAAATATTATCCGGTTTGCCTTCTTTGCGAGCCAGCTCTTTATAAATGTCCATTTCTTTCTCAACTGTGACTTTAGGAACTTCTTCTCTTTTAACACAAATAGGATTCATAGCTGCAATTTGCATCGCAATATCTTTTGCAAGAGATGAAAGTTCATCTATTCCATCACTTACTTCGCTGAATTTTACGAGCACACCTAGTTTAGAACCTGGATGAATATAATCTTCAAGCATACCGCTTGAATCTTTTTCATTTGCGAAACGTGATATTTCTATTTTCTCACCAACTTTTCCAAGCACTTCATCAAGTTTAGATTTAATATTCGCACTGTTGTTCAATAATGCATCTACAGATGCAGGTTTATTACTGTACACTTCATCAAGCACAACCTGGGCAAAACTAACAAAGTCTTCACTCTTAGCGACAAAATCAGTTTCGCAATTAACTTCAACTATAGCAGCCGATTTTTTATCATCTGCGACTTTAGTTAAAATTAATCCCTCATTTGCACTTTTTTCTGCTCTTTTCGCTGCAACTGCCGCACCTTTTTTTCTTAATATTTCAATTGCTTTTTGCATATCACCGTTAGCTTCAACAAGAGCTTTTTTACAATCCATCATTCCTGCACCGGTTTTCTTTCTTAATTCATTAACCTGTGCTGCTGTTATTGTCATAATACGTACTCCCTTTTTATCTACTAATTATCAGATTTTGTTTCGTTACTTTTAGCATCGTCTTTTCCTGCTGCAACATCTTCAACTTTTACTTTTTTCTTAAAAGGTTTTTTTTCTGCTTTAATGTTTTCGTTTGGTTTCTGCTCTTCCTCTTTTTCATTTTCTCTTTCTTTCTTTATTCGTTCTCTTTCGGCTGATTCTTCAGCTTTTCTTTCTTTAAATTGAGCCTGCCCTTCTATAACTGAATCGGCAATATGTTTTACAATCAGCTCTATAGTTTTTACCGCATCATCGTTTGCAGGAACCAGATGATCAATTTCATCAGGGTTACAATTTGTATCCACAATAGCAAATACAGGAATTTTCAATCTTTTAGCTTCTTTTACGGCTATATCCTCTTTTTTAATATCCACTACAAATAATGCCCCAGGAAGCTTTGACATCGATTCAATACCTTCAAGAACTTTTTTAAGTTTGTCTCTTTCCCTTGAAAGAAAAAGCCGTTCTTTCTTTGTTATTTTATCAAATGTGCCATCGCTTTCTTGTTTTTCTATATTCTGTAATCTCTTTACACTTTTTCTAATAGTAGAAAAATTTGTCAGCATTCCGCCTAACCATCGTTCGCTCACCCAATTCATTTCGCAACGTTTGGCTTCCGATTCTATTACGCCTTTTGCCTGCTTTTTTGTTCCAACAAAAAGAAATGATTTACCTTCTGCAATAAGCTTTGCCGTTTCTTCCTTGGCCTGCTGAAGGTATGTGAGCGTTTTTTTGAGATCAATTATGTGAATTCCGTTCTTTTCCATAAATATGAACGGCTTCATTTTGGGATTCCAACGGCGTGTTAAATGTCCGAAATGTGCCCCAGCTTCTATAAGCTGAGTTAACTCAATGTTACTCATTTAATGCTCCTGTTTTTCCTACCTACTGTCAGGCAGGTCTTCTACTCCCGTCTTCTTTACCTTTCATCCCGATTATTCAGGACACAGGTGGTAAATCGGAGAGTATGAATGATTATTAAATTATCTTTTAGAAAATTGAAATCTTTTTCTTGCTTTTGGTCTACCGTACTTTTTACGTTCAACCATTCGCGGATCTCTCGTAAGCAAACCTTCACTCTTCAGAGCAGGTCTGAAATCCGGATTGAGATCAATTAATGCTCTAGCAATACCAAGCCTTATAGCCTGCGCCTGTCCTGTACAACCTCCGCCTCTTACATTGATCATAATATCGTATTTACCAAGCGCTTCTGTAATTTCAAGCGGTTTGGTTATATCATTCCTGTTTACTAAAAGCGGAAAAGCTTTTTCAAATTCTTTTTTGTTAACAGTTATTTTACCGTTACCATTTCTTAAAATTACTCTTGCTGATGAAGTTTTTCTTCTTCCAATATAGATCTTATCTATCATTTATTCTCCGATAAACTTAACGTTTCAGGTTTTTGTGCAGCGTGCGGATGATTTTCGCCTGCATAAACTTTTAAATTTGTAATTAATTTTCTTCCAAGCCTGTTCTTGGGAAGCATACCTTTTACAGCCTGATGAACAATAAATTCAGGTTTTTTTGCCCGCATTTTATCAAGCGTTGTAATTTTCTGTCCGCCAGGGTAACCGCTGTGGCTAATGTATTGTTTTAACTGTTCTCTTTTACCTGTTACTTTAATTTTTTCTGCATTAATTACAATTACGTAATCTCCGGTATCAGTATTAGGTGTAAAAATCGGTTTGTTCTTACCCCTAATAATAGTTGCAATCTTAGATGCTAATCTTCCAAGAACCTGGTCTTTTGCATCAACCAGATACCATTTTTTATCTGCATCCTCAGTCTTAATAAACTTCGTCATTTTTTCCTGTTTCAAATATCCTCCAATACAAAAATCTTTTTTAGAAAGCTGGGAAAAATAATACCCTTTAGTTGAAAAGTCAAGAAAACGGGTGATTCTTCAGTTTATTGGAGATTCATATTTCTATGATTTTCCAGCAATCGATTACCTAATCAACTATTTTTTTGAAGCACAGAGCAAAATCTTTAATTTTGATAGCTTAATTTCAGAACATATTACAGGAAAATTTAAATAAATGAAAGTTCTCGTAACCGGTGGATCGGGATTTTTGGGCATAAACCTGATCCGGTACCTGCATGCAAATAACTGCCAAATTAGATCATTGGATATTGTTGAATTCGATTATCCTGATATGAATCATAAAATAGAAATTATAACCGGAGATATCAGGGATAAAAAAATTGTTGAAGAAGCTATGGAGGGTATTGATGTAGTTGTTCACTCCGCAGCAGCACTGCCGCTTTACACTCCAGAAGAAATTTTTTCAACAGATATAGATGGAACAAGAAATTTGCTTGAGGCAGCAAAGAAGTTTAAGATTAATCGCTTTATACATATTTCCTCAACTGCTGTGTACGGAATCCCCGATCATCATCCACTTTATGAAGATGATAAATTAGATGGTGTTGGACCGTACGGAAAAGCAAAAATTCAAGCGGAAGAAGAATGCTTAAAATACAAAGAAGAAGGAATGACTGTTACAATAATTCGTCCAAAATCATTTGTTGGTCCTGAAAGGCTTGGAGTGTTCGATTTACTTTTTGATTGGGCAAAAGATGGACACGGTTTCCCGATGATTGGAAAAGGAAACAACCGTTACCAGCTTTTAGATGTTGAAGATTTATGCGAGGCGATTTATTTGTGCTGTACTCTCGAAAAAGAAAAAGTAAATGATATTTTTAATATCGGTGCAAAAGAATACACTACAATGAAGGAAGATTACCAGGCTGTACTCGATTTTGCAGGATACGGTAAAAAAATAAAAGGACTACCCGAAAAACCGATAATATTAACCTTAAAATTTCTTGAAGCTTTAAAAATTTCACCACTTTACAAATGGGTTTACGAAACTGCATCTAAAGATTCCTTCGTTTCAATTGAAAAAGCTGAAAAGCAATTAAACTACAATCCAAAATATTCTAATAAAGATGCACTGATTAGAAATTATAAATGGTATGTTGAAAATCATGAAAAATTTAGAGGCCAATCCGGCATTTCGCACAGAGTGCCATGGAAACAGGGAATTTTAAGAGTAGCAAAGATTTTCTTTTAAGAAAAGAGTTGGTATTTTTATAAAAATTATGGAGGAAGTTTTGTCTCAGAAAAAAGATTATTTAAAAGATGTCATTCAGCATATTGATATTAAAAAGCTCAATGTTGTTCCACTTGTTGATGCTATGGAACATATGGCATTTTCTGCTCGAGATTTAAACCGTGCTGCAAAAATCTATGATATGATGATAAAAGATACCAACTGCGGAATTATTCTTACACTCGCAGGAAGCATTTTTAGTGCTGGCTTAAAAAAAGTAGTGTACGATATGATTATGAACAATATGGTGGATGCAATTGTTTCTACGGGTGCAATTATAGTTGATCAAGATTTTTTTGAAGCACTCGGCTTCAAACACTACAAAGGCACAAAATTCATTGATGATAACGAGCTCCGCGATTTGCATATTGATAGAATTTACGATACTTACATTGATGAAGATGAATTGAGAATATGCGATGACACCTGCGCAAAAATATTTGATGGTATGGAACCAAGACCGTATTCTTCCAGAGAATTTCTTTTAGAGTTTGGAAAATATTTAGAGCAGAACGGCGGACCAAAAGTGGATGACTCCGTTGTGTGGGCTGCTTATAAAAAGAACGTCCCCATTTTTGTGCCTGCATTTTCAGATTGTTCTGCAGGGTTTGGTTTTATTGTTCATCAAACTCAAAACCCTCATAAGCACGTTTCGTTAGACTCTGCAAAAGATTTCTTAGAGTTAACAAAAATTAAGTTGGCAAGTAAAGAAACCGGCATTTTTATGATTGGAGGAGGTGTTCCGAAAAACTTTACACAGGATATTGTTGTTGCAGCAGATATTCTGCAGGAAGACGCACCGATGCATAAATATGCAATTCAGATTACTGTTGCGGATGAAAGAGACGGCGCTCTTTCCGGTTCAACTTTAAAAGAAGCAAGCTCGTGGGGTAAAGTAGAAACCACTTATGAACAAATGGTTTACGCTGAAGCTACAATTGCAATGCCCCTGATTGCCGGTTATGCTTATCATAAAGGAAACTGGGAAGAAAGAAAAGGAAAAGAGTTTCAGAAGTTGTATTTAACCTCAGAAACATTAGTATAAGAAATAATTAAAAGTAATCAAGGTATTACTGTTACAACGTAAAGAATTAAAGTCACACTTCTTTTAGAATAGTGTGGCTTTTTTAATTAATATAATAACGAATTGTATTTTGCCTAATAATGTTTGAAATTTGTTTATCAAATAAAGTTTAGTTGAGGTGATTTTCCGATATGAAAATAATTGTTGCAGGAATGGGAGATGTTGGTTACCAGTTAGCCCGTGAACTTTCCTACGAATCACACGATATTATTGCAATAGACCAGAACCAGCAAAGACTTTCTTATACAGATTCGATGACAGATATACTTACAATTAACGGTTCCGCCACTTCTGTGGAAGTACTTAAAAATGCAAAGATTGATAAAGCAGATCTTTTTGTTGCAGTTACATCATTAGAAGAAGTAAATGTAACTAGTGCAATCTTAGCTAAAAAGCTCGGCGCTAAAAAAACAATTGCCCGTATTTCAAATGCTGAATATTTAGAGTCACAGGCTTCAACACATTTTACTGAGCTTGGAATAGATTTTATGATTTACCCCGAAGAGTTGGCAGCAAGAGAAGTAGTTAATCTTATTCACAGGTCTTCTGCAACAGATGTGCTCGAATTTGAAGATGGCAAGCTAGCGGTACTTGGAATGCGGCTTGATAAAAATGCTCCTGTTATAAGAAAAACACTTAAAGATGTAGCAGCAGAATTTTCTAATATTAGCTTTCGTATTGTTGCCCTTCAGAGAAACTTTAGAACTATTATTCCAAAAGGAAATGATAGGTTCCTTCCAAATGATCAAGTTTTTATTATTACTAAACCTGATGGACACGAAATGATACTTAAACTATCAGGGAAAGAAAATATAAATATTGAAAACATTATGATCCTCGGAGGAGGAAAAATCGGCAGAAGAGTAGCAAAACTGCTGGAAGGTGAAATGAAGATTAAGCTTATTGAATCTGATGATGAAAAAAGTGTTGAGCTTGCAGGTTCATTAACTAACACACTTGTAATCCGTGGTGATGGAAGAGATATTGATCTTCTTGCACAAGAAGGAATAATAGATGTAGACGCTTACATAGCTTTAACAGAAGATGCTGAGACAAATATTATTTCCTGCTTGATGGCAAAACATCTTGGGGTTAAAAAAACGATTGCACTTGTAGATAAAGTTGAATATATCCCCCTAACGCAAACCATTGGTTTAGATTCACTTATCAATAAAAAACTGATTGCAGCAAATAATATTTCAAGATTTATACGTAAAGGAAACGTTGTAGCGCTTGCTTCGCTGGAAGGTATTGATGCAGATGTTCTGGAATATGTTGCAGAGCAAAACTCTTTAATTACAAAAAAACCTATTAAAGATCTAGATTTTCCGAAAGAGGCAATTATCGGGGGAATTGTTAAAGGTGAAAAAAGTTTTATTGCCGTGGGAGAAACACAAATTTCAGCCGGCGATAAAGTTGTGGTTATTAGTTTACCCGGCGGTATGAAAAAAATTGAGAAATTCTTTAAATAAAAATGAATTTTAGAGTTGTTCTCAACATCATTGGTTTTCTATTAGTCCTTAACGGAATTTTTATGATGCTGGGAATAGGATTTTCGCTCTACTACGGTTCTGATGATATTGCATCACTTCTGATCTCAGGAATAATCACTTCATTTTCGGGATTTTTAATTTGGCTTTTCACGAGAAAAAAGGAAACCCCCGATTTAGGAAAACGAGAAGGTTATCTAATTGTTTCACTCGGCTGGGTTTCTATGGCATTGTTTGGGGCAATTCCTTTTATAGTTTACGGCTCAATTCCAAACTACACTAATGCTTTCTTCGAAACAATGTCTGGCTTTACAACAACAGGTGCAACAATTCTTCAGGATATCGAAGCACTGCCACCCGGTCTTTTATTTTGGAGAAGCCTAACTCAATGGCTCGGCGGAATGGGAATAATTGTTTTGTCTATTGCAATTCTTCCTTTACTCGGAATTGGTGGTATGCAGTTATTTGCTGCTGAAGTTCCAGGCGTTACAAAAGATAAAATTCACCCGCGTGTTAAAGAAACCGCAAAAAGGCTTTGGGGAATTTATGTGATTTTAACAGCAGCAGAAACAATTTTGCTGATGGCTGGTGGATTAAATTTTTTTGATGCAATAAACCATGCATTCACCACAATGGCAACCGGGGGATTTTCTACAAAGAATGCCAGCATAGCTCATTACACTTCGCCTTTTGTTCAATATGTATTTGTGATTTTTATGTTCTTTGCAGGTACTAATTTTACACTACACTATTTAGCATTACATCACAATTTTAGTTTTATAAAAAATAATACCGAGTTTAAATATTATCTCGCATTCACAATTGCAGCAACATTATTTGTTTTACTGGTTCATCTTCCAAAAGTTAATTTTCATTTGGAAGAAGCATTCAGGCAATCAATTTTTCATGTAGTTTCACTTACAACAACCACCGGCTACGTAGCATCTGATTATGAAAGCTGGGCTCCTTTTTCCAGAATGATATTTTTTGCGCTTCTTTTTATTGGTGGGTGCGCTGGTTCAACCGGTGGTGGAATCAAATTTGTACGTCATATTTTACTCTTTAAAAACAGCGTACTGGAACTAAAAAGATTAATTCATCCAAGGGCAATTATTCCTGTACGATTCAATAAAAAACCGGTTGATGCTGAAATCATTTCCAACGTTCAGGCATTTTTTATCTTTTACATCATGATTTTTATTCTTAGCTCAATTGTTCTTTCTTTGTTCGGTCTAGATTTTATAACTGCTGCAGGTGCTGCTGCTACTTGTATCGGAAATGTAGGACCTGGAATCGGCGCAGTTGGTCCTATTAGTAATTTTGCCAATTTACCTGAATTGGTGAAGTGGATTTTAAGTTTGTTGATGCTGCTTGGCAGGCTGGAATTATTTACCGTTCTAATAATCTTTTCGCCCTTCTACTGGAAATCTTAAGCAAACTAATCATTTTAACTCCGGAATATCATTTGCCGAGAATATCAGGCTAAAATATGTTATATTTGCCCGAAACCTAAAGAAATTAAGATGACAGGTAAAGAAATACTTAAAAAATATAAAGACCCGAACAATTTTTTCAACAGGGATTTAAGCTGGGTTGAGTTTAATCGTAGGGTAATGGAAGAAGCTATGAATCCCGACCTTCCATTATTAGAAAAAATTAAATTCATCTCCATCTTTTTCTCAAATCTTGATGAATTTTACATGATTCGTGTTTCCGGATTGAAGGAACAGGTTGCAGCAAACATTTTAGAGCCCACAATTGACGGGCTCACACCTCTTGAGCAAATTCGAAAAATTGAATTAGCACTTAAGCCGATGATAAAGAAATTAACCGATTGCTGGGTTAATGATATTGTCCCCGAATTGAAAAAGAACAATATTTTTATTTACAAGTTAGATGAGCTTGCAGCAGAGGAGCAGGAAAAATTAACGAAATATTTTAAAAAAGAGATTTATCCAATTTTAACCCCATTGGCTTTTGATCCCGGGAGACCTTTTCCATATATATCCAATTTAAGCTTAAGTCTTGCCGTGCTTGTTCGTAATCCTAAAGGGGAAGCACATTTTGCCAGGGTTAAAGTACCGAGCACACTTCAGAGATTGTTACAGGTTGATGATATATTAAACCCTGATAGAAAACCACTTACTAACGAAGTATTCAAAGCAAAATTTGTTTGGGTTGGCGATTTAATTAAATCAAATCTTAGTTCACTTTTTTCCGGAATGGAAGTAATTGAAGCACACCTTTTCCGAATTACACGCGATACCGATATTGAATTACAGGAAGATGAAGCGGATGATTTATTGAATGTTATTGAAGAAAACATTCGCCAGAGAAGATTTGGGCAGGTTGTGAGACTTGAGGTTGAAAGTGCAATGCCGGACTACATGCTTGAAACGCTTATGGAAAATCTTCGGATAACACCAAACGATGTTCATATTGCCAATGGCCCTACGGGATTAAGCGATATTATGTCCCTCTACAAATTACCAATTCATCAATTAAAGGATAAACCTTTCTATCCGGTACTTCCAAAAACTTTTGAAACAGATGAAGATATTTTTACAATTATAAGACAAAAAGACATATTACTTCATCATCCATACCATTCATTCACTCCGGTTATAGAATTCATAAAACAATCTGCTCGTGATCCGGATGTGCTTGCAATCAAACAAACTCTATACAGAGTTGGTGCTGATTCTCCAATTGTTAAAGCATTAATTGAAGCTGCTGAAAGAGGTAAGCAGGTTGCTGTACTTGTTGAATTGAAAGCCCGCTTCGATGAAGAAAATAATATTTTCTGGGCAAGAGAATTAGAAAAAGTCGGCGCGCATGTTGTTTATGGACTTGTAGGCTTGAAAACACACGCTAAAATGACTTTAGTAGTTCGAAAAGAATTTGAAGGGGTTAAAAGATACGTTCATCTTGCAACAGGTAATTATAATGCAATAACTGCAAAACTTTACACTGACATCGGTTTGTTTACATGTGATGAGGAAATCTGTTCTGATGTTTCGGATGTTTTTAATTATTTAACAGGTTATTCAAAACAAAAGGAATATAATAAACTTGTTGTATCACCTATTAGCATGCGTGAAAAAATGTTGGAGAAAATTTTAAGAGAGATTGAAAATATTAAAGCTGGCGGCGAAGGAAAAATAATTTGGAAAATGAACTCACTTGTTGATCCCACAATAATAAGCGCACTTTACGAAGCATCTAACTCAGGAGTAAAAATTGATTTGATTATTAGAGGTATTTGCTGCTTAGTGCCCGGAGTTGAAGGAATAAGTAAAAATATCAAAGTTAGAAGTATTGTTGGTAGATATCTTGAACACAGCAGAGTTTTTTATTTTTACAACAATGGCAAGGAAGAAGTGCTTTTGGGTAGCGCAGATATGATGCAGAGGAATTTAAACGGAAGAGTTGAAACATTATTCCCGGTTGAAAATGAAAACTTAAGAAGAGAATTAATGAAAACACTTATGAAGGTTTCGTTAAAAGATAATGTTAAAGCAAGAGAATTGCTTGACGATATGAGCTATAAAATGATTGTTCCCACCGATAGTGAAAAAAAGGTAAACAGCCAGGAATGGCTTATGAAACACGCAGTAAAAAACTGTGGGGAATTAATCAAATCCTGATTGAAATTCCTGATCTTTTCCATTCTTAAATTTTATTTATCTTTACGAAACAATTTATCACAATATTAGTAACAATCTGAATAATGACAGATATAACTAAAAGCGCCATTTTAAATGCAATAAAGAGATTGAATAACGAAAATATAAATCTGAATTCTCTCACTCTTAATTCAATAAAAATTGAACAATCTAACGATTCATTAACAGTGGATCTTTCAATTCCCGAGCTTTCTGCAGATGGTGGATTCGATCAGAATATAATTGCTGATGCGATAAAGAAAGAGTTTCCTTCGTTAAAAGAAATTCATCTCAACATTCAAACTAAAGCTACAACAGTTACACCTAACCAGGATCAAACTAAAGAAGCTATTTTACCTGGAGTTAAAAACACAATTGCGGTTGCAAGCGGTAAAGGCGGCGTTGGTAAAAGTACTGTCGCAGTTAATCTTGCAGTTGCATTGGCAAAAGAGGGTGCAATTGTAGGTTTAATTGATGCTGATATTTATGGTCCAAGCATACCATTGATGCTGGGATTGAAAGAACAGCCAAGCATTGTAAAAACTGAAAAAGGAATGCATTTGGTTCCACTGCAGGCTTTTAATATAAAAGTAATTTCGATCGGATTGCTCGTTGATGATCAGGCTCCGATTATTTGGCGGGGACCTATGGCCAGCGGTGCTATAAAACAATTTATGAGCGATGTTGAATGGGGTAAACTTGATTACCTGGTTTTCGATCTTCCGCCAGGCACAGGCGATATCCAGCTTACACTTGTACAGACAATTCCACTAACAGGAGCAATTATTGTAACAACTCCACAAGAAGTTTCGCTCGTTGATGCTCGAAAAGCTTTGAAGATGTTTGAAAGAGTTAATGTTCCTGTTTTAGGAGTAATTGAAAATATGAGTTACTTTATTGCACCCGATACAGGTAACCGTTATGATATTTTTGGGACCGGCGGAGGTAAAAAAGTATCTGGTGAATTAAATCTGCCGTTTTTAGGCGGAATTCCAATTGATCCAAGAATTCGCGAAGGTGGCGATAAAGGAAAACCAATAGTCTACGATATTCCCGATTCAAATGAATCGAATATCATTTTGGATATTTCTAGAAAGCTAACCGAGCAGATAAATATCAAAAACCAATCTTCATCAGGAAAAGTTGAAATACTTTTAGGTGATGATGATTAGTATTAATTGAAGCGAGAGTTTTTAATCTTGTTTAAAATGGAAAATGAAATATTAAAAGCACTAGAATCAATAAGACCGTATTTGCAAGCTGATAATGGAGATGTTGAGCTTGTTGAAGTTAGTGATGATGGAATTGTAAAAGTAAAATTAACCGGCGAATGTGAAAACTGTCCGATGTCAGTTATGACTTTAAGAGCTGGAATTGAAAGATCTTTAATGCGTCAAGTACCTGGTATAAGAAGAATTGAAGCGGTAACTTAAAAACATGTTCGAAGCACCTTACAAAAAAATATTGAAATTTCTTTTTTGGATTGCAGGAATTGCCCTCCTTTTCTACCTAATCTACGCGTTGGTTGAAATTATTTTGATAGTAGCAATTTCTATTCTTCTATCTTTCATTTTTGCTCCTTTTATAGCTATGATGGAAGGGCGTGGTTTAAACAGATTGACATCTACGTTAATAGCCTTTGGTGTTTTGGCTTTTATAATCTATTTCAGTCTGTCAATCATAATTCCCAAGCTTGTATTTCAGATGAACCAGTTGATAGCTGCACTGGAAGGATTTTCTTTTGCTGAAGAAGTGGATGCATTTGAAAAAAGTATTGCACAGTATCTTCCCTTTTTAGAACCAGGCGAAATAACCAATAAAGCCGAAGAATTTATTTCATTACAGCTAGTTAACTTTTTTGATCGCATTTCAGAAGTATTAAGCAGCATATTTTCCGTAGTTGCAATTCTTGTAATTGTGCCTTTTGTTACTTTCTTTTTATTAAAAGACAGCCGTAAGATTCTTCAGGGGATTTTACACATAATTCCGAATAAATATTTTGAAATGTCCTATTACGTTTTAAAGAAAGTTTCTCTGCAGCTTGGTTTGTTTGTGCGTGCATGGATTTTCGATGCAACTTTTGTTGGAGTTATTATAGGATTCGGCTTTTATATTATCGGTGTTCCAAATGCTTTACCACTTGGTGTAATTGCAGGACTCGGGCATCTAATCCCCTATTTCGGACCTGTTATTGGAGGAGTGCCTGCAGCTATAGTTTCAATTGTTCAGTATGGAGATTTTTCTCAAATTCCACTTATAGCTCTTGTTGTACTAATTACTTATGCCTTCGATAATGGTTTCGTGCAACCATATGTTTTCGGAAAGAGCGTAGATATGCACCCGATTGTAATTATTCTTTTAATAATCAGCGGCGGTACTTTGTTTGGAATTATTGGAATGCTGCTTGCAGTTCCTGTCGCAACCGTTCTAAAAACCTTTACAAAAGAAATTTACTTTGCATTTAAGAATTATAAGATTGCAAGGTTTTAGACTATTTTTTTACTTTAAACTTCCTCCCCCAACTTCTCTATTACATCAATTGATTTTATCCCCTCAGCTTCTGCACTGAAGTTTGTTATTATTCTGTGACGGAGAACCGGCAGCATGGCTAGTTTAACATCATCGATGTTTGGAGTGTATCGACCCCCAATAACGGATCTGGTTTTTGCAGAAAGGATCATATACTGAGATGCTCGTGGTCCTGCACCCCATGTTATCCAGTCCTTAATAAACTGTGGTGAGTTTCCGTTTGTTGGGCGGGTCATATTAGCAACTTTTACAGCAAATTCAATTACGTTTTCGGCAACAGGAACTTTTCTTACAAGTTGCTGGAATTCCATTATTTCACTTGCAGATAAAACTTTTTCAAGGTGCGCTTTGTATTCACTTGTTGTGGTTTCAACTATTTTTATTTCTTCTTCATAAGATGGATATTCGAGCCAAAGATTAAACATAAATCTGTCGAGCTGCGCTTCGGGTAAAGGATATGTTCCTTCCTGCTCGATTGGATTTTGTGTCGCCAGAACAAAGAAAGGTTGTGGTAATTGATAAGTTACACCTGCTGCTGTTACTTTATATTCCTGCATCGCTTCCAATAAAGCAGCCTGCGTTTTGGGTGGAGTCCGGTTTATTTCATCCGCAAGAACTATGTTCGCAAAAATAGGGCCTGAAATAAATTTAAAGTCTCTTTTCTTCGTTAAAGAATCTTCTTCGATTATTTCTGTTCCGGTTATATCGCTTGGCATTAAATCAGGAGTAAACTGAATTCTGCTGAACTTTAAATCCATCACTTCGGCAACGGTTTTTATGAGCAGAGTTTTTGCAAGACCCGGTACACCAACGAGTAAACAATGTCCGCGTGAAAACAAAGAAATCAATAGCTGATCAATTATATCTTCCTGTCCAACTATTACTTTTGTAATTTCTTTCTTTACCTGTTTTATTTTTTCGGAAAGCTTATGGACAAGTTCAACGTCTTTTGTATCGGGCGGGATTTCTTTCAATTTGTTTTCCTTTTGATGAGTGTTAGTTCGGGGATTAAATCCTGACTTCCCAGTAAATTTTCTTTTTCAATTCCTTTATCCACTCTTCGTATTCTTTTTGTTTTTTAAGTTCATCGGCAAGTCTTTTTATTTCCACGTAATCTTCATCCAAACTTGGAGGATGTTGTGGAATTCGTGATTTAAGAAAAACGATGTGATAACCGTACGTATCCTGTCCGTACTCAATTCTTCGTGGAAAACTAATTTCACCCTCTTTTAATTTTGATACAACATCTAAAAGCTGCTGATCAACCTGGTTGATAAAAAACGTACCGAGGTCACCACCATAGGGTGCTGTTTCTTTGTCTTCGCTGTATTTTTTAGCAAATAATTGAAACGTTCCACTTTCATTTACAACGCTGTCCCTAATTTCAGTCAAAAATTCTATCGTTTCCAAATCAGCATTTTCATCTGTTTTAAACTTCATGAGTATATGTCTAGTGTGAATTGATTCTCCCCTTCTCTCCATTAACTGAATAATATGATAACCCACCGGAGATTCAACGACTCCGGATAGCTCGCCTTCTTCCAGTGCAAAAGCTGCAGCTTCAAATTCCGGATAAAATACACCGCGTTTTACAAAGCCCAAATCACCGCCAAAGGCTTTACTGCCGGGGTCTTCGGAATATTTTTTCGCAAGCTCTTCAAAGCTAACGCCCTGTTTAATGGAATCTAAAACAGCCTGAGCAAAATCTTTGTATTTCTTTTTTAACCTGTCTGTCGTTTTCGGATTTCTGAATATGTGAAAAATGGAAACTTTTTCGGGAATCATTCCCAAACTGTCTTTATATGTAACAAAGAATTCTTCAACTTCTCTTCTCGATGCTTCTAAAAAAGTAAAATTTTTCTCGCGCAATCTTTGAACCATCAAATTTTTTCTTACATCATCACGCAGTTCTCTTTTAATTTTTTCAATGCTCATTCCGTACATTTGTTCTATGTTTGCAATTGACCCGTACTGCTGCTGTAAAACCTGGATTTGATAATCAATTCGCTGCACTACTTCTTCATCAGTAATAATAATTGAATCGAGCTCAGCCTGTGCATAAACAAGCTTTTCGTCTATCATCGAAGTTAGAATTTGTTTTTTCAATTCGGGTGATTGCGGATCGGTTCCGCGCTGCGATGCAAACATAGCCGCCTGAAAATCAAGCTCGCTCTGAAGAATGATTTCGTTATCAACAACAGCGACAATCCTATCAATTACTTCTTCCTGCGGAAGCATAATAGTAGTTATAATTATAGAAAGAAAGAAAAATTTAATCCACATAATTCACTAATAATTTATTTCTATTTCACTCTTTGTGTAGAGATCTTCAATATATTTTTCTATTGCCAGCTTTTTCAATTCTGCCGTAAATCTTTTCTCGACTAAAGGCTTAATTACCTCAAACGGTGGAATACTACCTTTTTCAAATCTATTTAAGACTTCTATAACTGCATAATATCCAGGTTCGTCTGAAATAACAATGCTAATTTCCAGTGGGTATAATCCATCAATTACCCGTAAAATTTGTTTGGGATAAATTTCATATTCGTTAAACAAGACCTGGCTCCAAAATTTTTTAAGCGAAGTATCATGTTTAAATTTAACCAGTGCTGTTTCCCATCCGCTGGAAATCATTTCACTTCTGAATTCAACAGCTTTTATGTAGTCGTTAAATTTTACTCTGTTTAAAAGAAAATGATTTGATGGAAGAGCAAAATTGTTTTTATTTTTACTAAAGTATTTTACGAGCTCTTCCGGTACAATGTTTACATTATTTTCGGAAGATATTTTGTTTAGAAGTAATGCCCCTGCAAGCTGTTTTTTTGAATTTACAATTGTCTGTTTGTATTCTTGTTCGTTTAAAATGCCTTTACTTTCCGCCTGCTGGTATAGCAGTTCACTATTCACCCAATTACTTATAATTTGCTTTACCTGTGACTTCGATGAACCGCTGGTGTCTATTAATTCCGAAAGTTCCTCTTCGGTAAGAAAAGAATCATTTACTCGTGCTACATATTTATCCGGTTCAGTTGAATCAACACAAGCATACATAAAGAAGAGGGAGACTAATATTCCCTCAAGAATCTGTACGCGTAGTAAACGCTTTTTCAAGAATATCATAGTTCATCTCTGGTTCGTATCTTTTTTCAAGGCTTTTAATATAATCATTCTCGAGCTTTTTACTTAACATTTCCTGGTATGCGCCAGATGCTTCTGCTTTTGCTTCTTCAAACGTTTTCAATCTTTCCGGCTGTCTGTCATTTAGTTTAAATATTGAATAACCGCCCGCAAAAGGAACAGGCCTGGAATAATCGCCAACTTTTTGGATTTGATTTGCTTCTTTTGAAAAATCAGAGAAGTTTACATCCTGCAATTCATAAAAACCTTTTACTTCTTTCTTGCCCGGTCTCTCTGTATAAAGCACAGCGATTGAATCAAATTCAGCCCCGGCTTCCAGCATTTCGTAATATTTATTTATAAGTGAATCCTTAGTTGAAAAAATTTCACTGAAGCTAATTCTTTCGGGCCATGAATAATTTTGTTTATTTTGTTCCCAGTAGTTATAAACATCGGAGCTGTCTATTTTTAATTTATCCCAAACTTCTTCTTCCTGTATTCTAAAGATGAAAATACCATCTCTGTAATCCTCCATTAAAGCGGCAAACTCGCCGTTCGTCTTTGTCAGGTTCAATGCAGCCTCTTCTAAAATAACATCTTCAACCACAGCATTTATTGCCAGAGTGACTTCTTCCTTTTTATCCATTTGCCTTGCAGTAACTTTAGAATTCTGATTTGCAGCTTCTAGAAATGTAGCGATATTTACCTCTTTATCAGCATAAGTGAATATAATCTGGTCTCCAATTTCCGCTAGTTTTGGATGCACCTGTCCAAACCGAACTGAATCACTGTTTTCAATTAATAAATCGACAGCATCCTCATTTAACGTATAGTTAAATTTCTGTTTATAAAAATTAACAAGTTGATCACGATCTGCTTGTGCTCTTTGCTTAGTGTATAGATTTTTTAGATTTTCTTTATCCTCCTCGAAAGAAAGCATCGGTGCTTTTTCCATTAATTTAATAATATGGTATCCAAAATTCGTCTGAACCAAATCAGATATTTCACCCACTTCCATGTTAAAAGCCTCTTCATCGAACTCTTTAACCATCATTCTTCTTTCAAAAAATCCAAGATCGCCGGCTTTATCTTTAGTACCAGTGTCATCCGTATATCTTTGAACAAGTGTATCAAAATCCTGACCTTCTTTAATTAATGCTAAAACAGAATCGGCAGTAAGTTTAGCTGCAGCAGAATCCATTTTGCCATCTTCATTCATGTAGCTTATTAAAATATGCTGTGCGCGTATTTTAGGAATTCTTGGCTGTCTTTTTGTTACTTTAATTAAATGATAACCGTAGCGTGTTTTTACTGGCTCCGGATAAACTTCGCCTTCCTGCAGTTCGTACATTGCGTCTTCAAATTCGTAAGGCAGTAGACCGGCAGTAACAAAATAAATATCTCCGCCGATCGGTCCGGAAAATTTATCATCTGAATGAATGTTTGACATTTCCTCAAATGATGCACCGTTTTTTATGCTATCAAGTATTGCCATAGCTTTTTCGCTGGCTTCATCATCGCTGAGTGTATCGGGGCGAACCATTATGTGGCTTACTCTAAGCTCTTCTTTTCTTCTATCATAAAGTTTTTGTAAGCCAGGTTCGTTTAATTCTTTTTCTAATATGTACGAAACACCTACCTGCTTTTGATACTCGTTTAATTCATTCATTAAATCTTCATCTTTATCGTAGCCTCTTACCTGTGCATCTCTAAGCTTCATTTTAAATTTAAGATAAAGATCTAAAAAATTTTGGTAATCTGTAATGCTGTCTTCGGCAGCTTTTTCCCAGCCTCCTGCATTTTTTGCATAAGCATGTTCAAATTCATCTAGCGTAATATTATATTTCCCAAATTCCGCAACTACTTCCTGCGCGAAAACTGGCATAGACAGAATAGATACTAATAAAAAAAGAAAGATGGGACGTACGTTTGTATACAACAATTGCATTTTGTGTTTCTCCTACAATAATCTTTAGAATTGAGTCTGGAATTTTATGGATACATGGCTTGAAAATCAAGAGAAATTAAGCCTGACCATGCAACTTTATCTACATAATCAGGCTTAAAATATTATTTAAGAAGCGATATTTTTATTGTTTTTTGAATATTTTCAGTTAACATTCTAACTAAATAAACACCGCTCGATAGTTCGCTGCCATCAAGCTGAATTTCGTGAGTACCAGCCTTAACTTCATTGTTAAATATTTCTTTCATTTCCCGGCCAAGTACATCGTGCAAAGTTATTATAACATCGGATTGAACTGGGACAACAAATTGAATTTTTGTTGAAGGATTAAACGGATTCGGATAATTTCTAAGTAAAACAAAATCCTCAGGCACTTGCTTATCATCTACAGAAGATAGGAGAGATTGAACTGCAGCATATGTGTTTATTATTCCCCATCCGTAAAGATTATCAGGATTAGTACTTTGTGATGCAGTGTTTCTTAACAAATCCCTTAACTCCATTGGAGTCAATGATGGATCAACCTGTAAAATTAGAGCCGCAGCTCCCGCTACCATTGGGCAACTCCATGAAGTTCCACTGCCGTTATCACTATAACAATTAGTAAACCAATTGCATGCCACATAATTGTGCGAACCCATAGCCATCAAATCAGGTTTAATTCTTCCATCGAAAGTGGGTCCTACACTGCTAAAGCTAGATCTTCCTCCACCACTTGTAACAGAACCAACACAAATAACACTATCTCCATCTGCAGGTGCACCAAGAGTATTCTGCGGTGGAGCAACATATCCATAATTACCTGCTGAGTTAACAACAAAAATTCCAAGTTTAACTGCAAGATCAGCACCAATTGTTATGCGAGCTGTATTACCATCCATATCTTGCCATGTGTAGCCCTGATAAGGAGGATCAAAATCAGTATAGGAAAGCGATGTTGAGGTCACATCAACACCAATACTGTCTGCCCATTCAAGAGCTGCAATCCAGTTATCTTCTTCAACGGGAGTTTCAGTTTCAGTATTTTCAGTTTTAGCAAGAATAAAATCTGCACCAAAAGCAGGTCCAATTAACTCACCTTCATAAAAACCTCCGATTAGCGAAAGTGTAGAAGTTCCATGTGCACCATTACCCAAATCGCCATGATTTTCAACATTTGCATCACCGTTTACAAAATCCCAAGTTGCAATAATATTCATTGAACTAAAAACTTGATGTGATAGTAAATCAAAACCTGCATCCATCATGCAAATTGTAACACCAGCTCCTGTGTACCCCAGATCGTGTACAGGAGGAACATTAATTATATTTAGTTGTGTTAATGATTGTCCGTAATTAAATGAATTCGTTTTATTAAGCTTATTTTGGTTTTGATTTATCTGTGGTGGACTATCTTCCTCTTCAATTGGATAAGTACTTTTAAACTTATGGACAACATCCAGTTCTTTAACAAATTGAAGATTAGAAATGTTTAAGATTTGCTGCTGTGTAGCCCATCCGCTGATTCCGTTAAACCATTTAGTCTTCTGTTTTAATTTAAAACCTAAAGCCTGCACCTGCTCAATGTAATTCTGATTTACGGGGAGATCAGTTTTTGTAACTAGTTTATCCTCACTTAAAACTTTAGCACGGCGTTTTAATGATTTTTCACTCACTATAGAAGTTGGTTTTTCAAAATACTGCTGCGTCGCATCACCTTTATCATTAAAGAAAACCCAAACAAGCAATTCTTCATCAGCATCCGCCTGATCAATGAATCTTTCAAGCTGATTTGTAATTTTATCCAATGATGATTGTGCTAAATTGACGTTCATAAACGCAATCAAAGAAAAAATTAAAATTCGCATGTTCAATCCGTTATTTATTATTAAAATTAAATGCCTACTTAACACGTGTTCCGTTTTTTACTGAATTATCTACACTGACAATTTGCAAACCTCCATCCTCTTTTTCAACTGCTAAAATCATACCATTGGATTCTTCACCCATTAGCTTTGCAGGTTGTAGATTTGCAACGATCACAACTTTTTTACCAGGTAAATCCTCCGGGTCATAGTGCTCTGCAATGCCTGCAACAAGCTGTCTTTCACCATCATCCAGTTTTACTTTTAGTTTGATAAGTTTTTTACTTTTTGAAATTTTCTCTGCACTGATTATTTCAGCAACTTTTAATTTTGTTCTCATAAAATCATCGTACGAAATAAGCTCATCTTTTACTTTTTTAGATTCTGAATTTTCATTGCCTAAATTAAAAATTTGTTCTTCTATCACTTCATCCTCGATTTTGGGAAATAATATTTTTGCACTGTTTATTTGATGTCCTGCTTTTAATTGCGGTTCACCGCATTTATTCCATTCAACAGGCTTTGAGTTTAGAATATTAAATAATTTTTCGCAGGTAAAAGGTATTACCGGACTGAACAATTCCGCCAAACTATAAATTGTCTGCAGGCAAATATGCAGAGTTGTACCACATCTTTCTTTGTCTGTCTTTACTGTTTTCCATGGTTCGGAATCGTTAAAATACTTATTACCATCACGAGCAAGATTCATAATTTCATTTGTGCAGTCTTTAATTTTAAATTTTTCAAAAAGATTGGCTGTACGTTTTGGATACTCACTTATTTCTTTTAGCATTTCTTCATCAATCTTTTCAAGCTTACCTAAAGCAGGGACTTTCCCATCAAAATGTTTAAATACAAACGTAAATGTGCGATTGATAAAGTTGCCTAAAATATCAGCAAGCTCGCTGTTGTTGCGAAGCTGGAATTCTTTCCAGTAAAAATCGGTATCCCTGTTTTCCGGAAGATTAGCTGCAAGAGTGTACCGAAGCGGATCTGCAGAAAAAATTTCTAAAAATTTATGTGCATCAATTCCCCAGTTTCTGCTTTTTGAAAATTTCTTTCCTTCAAAATTCAAAAATTCATTTGCCGGAACGTTTTGCGGCAGGCAGTATTTTTCTTTTTGATCGCCGTTGTTCCATGCCATCAACATTGCGGGAAAAATGATACAATGAAAAACAATATTGTCTTTTCCAATAAAGTGAACCAACCGGGTATTTTCAGGATCCATCCAGTACGATTTCCATAAGTCCGGTTTTCCCTGTTTCTCTGCCCA
>CBDUAV010000013.1:0-36155 GCA_965365225.1 uncultured Ignavibacteria bacterium
TCTTTAAGCTCCTTTGGAACATAAACACGGTCGTAATATTTATCATCTTTACCTCTTTCTCTGGGCGGGCTAATAAACAGACCTTTATCACCTTCAACTAATGTAAAGCCTTTCATATTAAAGCCTTCCTCAGTTTCTACATCAAAGAAAGCTACTGTTTTGCCGCTGCCGTTAAATGGGTTCATCCTGCTTATTTTCATGATATTCCTCCTTTGAGTTTGTTAATGAGAATGAGTGAAATTATTATAATTTCTATTTAATATCTACAGTGAATTAATTTATTTAATATTAATTAAATGCAGCATTCTCTAATCTCGGATAAGCTTTTACTATAGTCCCTGGCATTTCAACTTTATCTTTTTCATTGAGCAAATGAATTAACTCAAACGCATTTGCAACTGCATCTCCCTGCGGATGATTATTCATAATTACATGCACTTCTTTTACTTTTTTCTGTATTGATTTTATCTTCTGTTCAATTTCAACTAACTCACCGGGTGTATAAAGATATTTATATCGCTCGCTTCGTTCTTCATAAGACTGCATTTTACCAAAACTATTAATTGATTTTTTCCACGCATCAACATTTCTACCATGGAAACGGATATAAGCTTTATCGTTGGTTAAAATTGGCTCAAAAGGAATAGCTTGTCCAATCTGCGGTTGATCAATTGTGCAGAAAGTTAAATTAACTTGTTTAAAGAACTCATATGCTTTTTTATTTTGCCAAGATGAATGTCTTACTTCAATAAAATTTTTATAATTAGGAAAAATTTCTTTCAGCTCCTGTATGTATTGAATAGCAGAGTCATCGTAAGGAAATGAATATGGGAATTGAACCAGCAATCCGCCTAATCTTTCAGCTTTTGCCAATAGATCTAGGTTGTACACAACTGCTTTTACATTTTGCTCATCATATTTTCTTTTATGCGTAAAATCCTGATGAAGCTTAACGTGAAAAATAAATTCATCGTTATCGGCTACTTTTCGAATCCAACCTTCTACAATTTTTGGGCTAAGGTAAGCATAGTAAGTCGAATTTACTTCAACACAATTAAAATAATGTGAATAGAATTGCAGCCAATCCAGCTTGGCAGATTGATTTGCAGGATAAAAATTTGGCACCCAATCTTTATAAGACCACCCAGCTGTTCCTATGTAGTATTTTGGCATCATTACCCCGCCTTCTTTTTTTCCATACTCCGGTACACACCAATCACAATACCCACAATTTTAAACAGAGGATATTTTCTATCTATCACAATCGGTTCGTATTCAGGGTTTTCTGAAATCAATTCTATTTCATTTTTCTTCTTATAAAATCTTTTTACAACGGCAGCATCATCTAAAATAGCAACAACAATCTGCCCGTTTTTCGGTTCGAGATTAGGATTAACAATTACAATATCACCACTAAAAATATATGCATCTTTTAAGCTGTCCCCTTTCACCCTAAGTAAAAATGAATCTTTTGGCATTCGCGCAATTGTAGGCAGCTCAATTGTATCAATTGCATCAGGATAAATTGTAAGTGGATTTCCAGCCGCAACTTCTCCAAGTACAGGCTTTGGTACAAAAAATTTTTCATCCAATGTAAGCTCAATACTACGGGAAAGTTTTGCATTTTTTTTTATGAATCCCTTTTTTTCAATCGCAGCAAGATGCTGTTGAACCGTAGCCCTGTTTTTGTATCCAAAATGTCCGGCAATTTCGGCTAAAGTGGGCGGCATTCCTTTTCCTTTTATTTGATCAATCAAATAATCAAGTATTTTTTTTTGAATTTCTGTTAGATTTTTTTTCATTATTCTGCTTTTTAATAAATACCATACATTTGTATGGTAATATAATTTATATGCAGATATAAGTCAAGAGGTAAAAAGATAGGTTAAAAAAATAATTGCGAAAAAATCAATTAACGAAAATCTTTTTAAGAGATTCGTACATTTTTTCGCGGAATATAGGCTTGGAAATAAAATCGTTGAAGCCGGTGGCAATAAATTTCTCTCTATCACCAGGCAGTACGTAAGCTGTAACAGCTATAATTGGAATATTTTCAAAACCCTGCATTTGATGAATAGCTTTAAGTGCATCTAGACCGTTGTATTCACCCTGCAGATTAATATCCATTACAATAAAATCGAACTTGTTTGTTTCAAGAAGTGGGACAGCTTCTTCAAAGCTGGCAGCAAATTGAATATTCTTCAATTCTTTCATTTGGACTTTAAATAAAATCTGGGAATCAACCTGATCTTCAATGTACAAACAGTTTAAATTTGACAAATAATTATTTTCATTAACTGGGGGAGTTTCCTCAATAGTAATTTCTTCTTCAGGAACACTCTCATCAAATGTCTGTTCAGAATTGATTTCCTTCTTTTCGATTGGAGGTTCAATGTGCTGTTCCAGTGTATGCTCTTCTCTATCTAAAATTTCTTCTTCAATTTCTATTTCTTCTTTTTCAAAAAAGGGTTCAGGTTGTTTTTTGGAAATCACTTCATCTGTCACAATTGGTTCTTCAAGTTTTTGCTCGAAAGGATCAGAGTTAGAAGTTTCTTCCTCAATACTTTCTACTGAGGATTCCTTTTCAATAATTTCAGGCTGTGCGGCTACTTCTTCAACTATATCTGATAGAGTATCAGGTTTCGCTTCAATTTCTTCCGGTTCATTTTCAACAGTTAACTTCATCGGGAAACTGAATGCACAGTCATTCTGTCCGTTCACATCTGAAGTGACAATAAACTTTCCATTCAGAATTTTCAAGAGTGAATTAATCATTTGAAAACTTAATCTCGATACACCAACCTCTTTTGGTTCTTTATTTTCAACAAATAATTTAGAAAGTGTTTCTAATAGCAATTCTGAGGAACGAGCAAAACTATCGGATATATTGATATTGAATTTTTCTTTGTCTGCAGGATATGCAGAAAAATAAATTTTCTTGTTATCAGTAATTTTGCTCACCATTCTTATCAAGTTACTTATTGTACTTTCAAATATTTTTTTGTCAGTTTCAAATTTTAATGAAGAAGAAATTTTCCCATAAGCAAATTCCACATCGCTCAAACCGGTTACATCTTTTATATTTTTATCTAGCGATTCGACAATTTGAGTGATCCCAAATTCTTCAATTTGAAGATCTGATTTTTTCTGCTGGATTTCAGAAAACTCAATTATCGAGTTCATTATACCGAGCAGTGAATTTCTATTTTGATTAATTATATCAACCGCTTCTTTCTGTTCGGGTGTAAGCTCATCAATACTCTCTGACAGCTCCTGCGCAAAACCTAAAATTACATTCATCGGAGTGAGAATTTCGTGGAAAACTCCCGGAAGGAAAGAACTATCAAACTGTGTTTCCCTGCCCTTATTCGTTACAGGTTTTTCTACAACAACCTCTTTTATAACTTCTCGAATTATTTCAGTTGGTTTTTCTAAAATTCTACTTTCTTCTAAGTGCTGTTTTGCTAAAATTGAAAATGCTTCTACATCGGAACTCATATTCAGAATTGGTGTTGCGGTTAATTCAGCACCGATAAAATTTCCTTTACTGTTTTTAAGTTGAACGGAAATAGTAACAGGTTCTTTCATATGCGATTGAAATATCGCACTGTTTAAAAGTGTCCTGTCTTCGCCTTCGCAGAGAGAAGTTAATGATGATTTTAGTAATTCGTTTCTAGGTATGTTTAGTTTTGCGGTTGCTACATCATTTACAAATGTTATTATACCTGAGGTGTCTGTTAAGAATATTAAATCACTTGTATTATAAAAAACTGTTTTATAAAGTTGACTGTTTTTTTCCAGTTCTAAATTTTCAGTTACATCTTTAACTGTATTAAATACAGAATCTTTTTCTTCGTACTTAAATTTAATTTTACTTATCTGCACATAGACAAAATTACCATCTTTTCTCCTATGTCTGTAAGGTTTTGAAAACTCACCTTCTTTTAAATTTTCTTCTGAGGTTTCCAAAAGATTTTGAATATCTTCAGGGCTGTAAAGATCAGTCAGGTCCATTTGTAAAAATTCTTCTCTTTTATAGCCATACAGCAAAAGAGCCGCATCATTTACTTCGATAAATCTTAAATTTTCTTCATCATAAATAAAGATGGGTTCAGGATTTGATTTTATAAGTATTTCGTACATTTAACCTCTGAGCTTTAGCAATTCTTCTTAAGTTGTAATTCCTACAATTTTCTAATATTTACAACTATTTCTTCCAGCCAATTTAAACCGGCTGAAACGTTGATTAACAATCTTTTAAAGCCACTAAAAGCACTTTTCATTGCTTCTAAACGTTCATTTAAGTCAATAATTATGCCATCATAATCAGATTAATTAAGGTCTTTAACTGCAATCGAGAATAATCCGGGAAAAAGCGATGTAAAAAGTGAACTACATTTTTTGTTAAAATTTCTCACAAATAATTTACAAAATTCTACATTCGAATCCCTAAAATAACCATCGGAATTAATAATTGCCTGAGTAGCTCTAAATTTATTATATCCAGCCTCTCCTTTTTAAGATCACTAAAAGTGTTAAATTTACTTTCGAAAGTGGGAAATCAAGTAATACTTGTAAAATTATTTGTAGCATTTCAAATCCTAAATTCGATTAATGACTTATTTGTCGTAAGATAAAATACACTAAAAAATACTCACTCAATTAAACTACAGTTAAGAGTATCTTAAACATAATTTGGAATCATCTTAAAAAAATTTAACAGATATACAGAAAGAATCTCTATGTAGTTTTTACCATCATCTTTTTAATTTTTTACGAACCGGGTATTTGTAAAGTATATTGTGATTTGCGGAATGGATTTCGATGATTACCAACGAAAAGTATTCATCCTTTATTTTTCGTATTCGATCATGAGAGTTATAGTTCGCTGCGATTGTAGGAACGGTATTAAAAGATAGTAGTAACCAGTCTCGCTGTTGTAATTTAATTCAAAATCATAGCCATGTAATTTAAGTGTTCGGTAGTATGAAGGGACAGAAATATTCAACCCGATTTGCTCAGCAATTACATTGCCGATATTTTTAACATTTACTTTAATCATTGCTTCATCTTTTACATCAATCAAATCCACTTCAACATTATTTTTAATTTTGAGCCAATTTATTAATTCAGGATAAGTTGTAATATATGAATTGTTAACTTTAGCAAAATTTATAAGTAGTCTTAGTGTTTCCTTAATCGAATTATTAAAATTAAAGCTTGAATTCTCCATTATTATATGTGAAATAACTCCGCTGGTTTTACTTAAGTTTTCATAAAAATCATTCACTATATGCTGATCGTTTGAATTGCCTGATTCAATTAAATCACCTGGTTTATTTATAAAATTATAAGTGATACCCTGAAATGATATTAATTCTCCTTGAGACTTTAGATATAAAAACTTCAATTCTGGACTTAAGATAAAATCAAAATATTTTTTTAGCTTCAATTTATTATAATTCATATTGGTTGAATTTAAATTCTGGACACCAAAATATTCCTGCCTGCTACTGCTTTTTAATATGCGTGAAGTTTCTTCTAAAACAAATTCAATTTGTGATGAATCAGAATTTAAATAGTTAAACTCATCAAATAATAAATTTATGCTCCCCGCAGAAGATAGTTTATGAATTTCATCGAATGATTTATTTATTTCAGAAGGTGTAATAAAGAAATTTACAGGTATATTTTCTTTCTTAAAGATTGGAGCTGTTTTTTTTAAAGCGGAATTTATATTTTCGACCCAATTCGAGAAGATAGTTGCGGATGTATTAAACTCCGGGAAACGATTTACCCAGACCATAGGATTTCCAGCCAGCCAATTTATTCCATTTAAAATAATTTGATCAAAAAACGGTTTATTCCCTTCACCTAAAGATATTTGGGATAATTGAAAACCGAACCATAAAATTTTTCTTTTTTCATCTTCGATAGCTGCTGCACCTATTAGAGGTTTCAAATCGTTTTCAAGTAGTTCATATATCCCAATAATATCGGACTGCAACGGCACCTTTTCAGCAAATAGTGGATTGAAATTATTCAGTATTAGAAACTTAGGATTTTCAATTAAATCCTGAATTAGAAAATTTGGAGATAAAAATGAAACGTTCTCAGAGATTTTACCTTTTACGGGGACTTTTGTTGTTTTGAATCCTGTTAAATCTTCCAGCGCATCCGGTAT
This sequence comes from uncultured Ignavibacteria bacterium, assembly GCA_965365225.1. GTDB lineage: Bacteria > Bacteroidota > Ignavibacteria > Ignavibacteriales > Ignavibacteriaceae > IGN2. Next base: position 6,185 of record CBDUAV010000013.1, read on the forward strand.
CCTGGTTTTCATTTGAGGATTGAATGAACCCAACTTTCCAAACACAAGAATACTTTTTCTGCTTCTTAAAAATTCTCTCAGATTTTCAATTGCGTCATCACTTAAAATTTCCACATTTGGCAAAATCAGCACATCAAATTCATTAAAATTATCACTCTCTAAATCATGGTCTTCAATTACCGAATAGGAAAGTTTTTTATTTAGAAAGAATAATTCCCAATCTAGAATTGGATAGAAGCTGTTATCGTTTTTGTAGAGGAGCTGTTTTGTTATTTCAGAGTGTACAATTCCAATTTTAACATCACTAATTTCCTGCGCTAGAGAAATCGAACAAGCAGATATCAGAAAAATAATTGTTGAAATATTTTCACGTATTAACTTTATCATAATCAATATAATAAGTTCTAGACTCGCCTTTTTTTAGCTCATCAATGTAAAGATTAATAAATTGTTCGCCATCTTGATGATTATACTTTGCCATCTTTGTGCCGATGATTTCTGAGCTTAATGTAATATTTGTTGCTTTCTCATTTATATCTACATCCAAAACCAAATCATTAATATTTGATACACCGTAATTTGTAATTGTAATTACAATTCTGGAGCTTCCTCTTTTTTGCGTTCTGAGTTCAACGTAATCTCTTTTATCGTACCATTCCTGAACTTCGGATAAAGTAGCAATCCAATAGTGTTTATTTTTTAGTTCTTCAATAACATCCTTTACTACAGCTACGTTCTCAGCTGCACATTGATACTGGGGATGAATTTTAAAAACAAATAATCCACCTTCAAATGCAATTCTATCAATATCTTCCTGATAACTATAAAATTGAAATTCATTTTGTGTTAAGCCAAAATCTCTTATTACTTCTTTATCATCTCTGGCAGTTTTTGTAACAGAAGTTATTCTTTCATCACCTCTTATTAAGGCTTTGGGAACAGATCTATCATTTAAAGTATCAGTAAGAAAATATTTAAAACCACTTTTAATTGATGCTTTAATTGTGTTTTCATCGTAAATCCCAAAAAGTGGATACATTCCTGTAACAGTTTTTCCTGTAATTGATTCGAAAATTGATTTGCTGCTTTCTAAATTTTTAAGCTGATCATTAAAATTATATAATTTGTTCGATTCATCTTCAGTGTAAGATATAAAGCTAAGGTTAACAATTGCTGCAATCTCACCGTAGCTGGATATCTGCTTCAAATCAATTATTTTTTGTTCAGCAAGATAGCTTTCAACAAAAAAAGTTGGTTTAATTTTTTCTTCCTGGATAACCGGGAGCAGATTTTTTAGATTTGAAATATCCCCTGAAACCATTGGTACAATTACAGCAGCACTTTTAAAACCATTTGGCCAATCGCGAATAAATGCTATAGGATTATAGATCAACCAGTTAACACAGTTGTTAAACAAGCGTTCAAAAACAATGTAATCCTGTTGAAAACCTAAAATTGAATTTATTTCAAATCCCATCCAAACAAACCGGCCTTCACCATAATTTCCGTAAACAATGCCCGCAGTTTGTTTAATGCCTTCACGCACCAAACCATCTTCAAGCTTGTGATTATACCAAAAGCTTACTTGTGTTGTGCGGGGGTCTAAAACTTCTGCTGCTACTGGTCTATCCCAAACTGCGATGCTCAATGGAAATCCTGCAGAAATATTCGAGGTTAAAGGTAAACCGCCTCGTAGCGTGTGAATTTTTGTTTTATCACTATGCCCAATTTCTTTTGTCTGCCGAATTCCAAAAACATCCGATAAAAACTGCCATCCTCTCCATTTTCCATCATCTGAAAATGAGGCTGTTCCACCTGTAGCAAAAATGCTGCCGCCTTGTTCAAGATATTTTTTAATGTTAACAATTTCTTCATCACTTAAAGATTTTGAGCCAGACAATACTAAAATCTTATATTTAAAATGATCTCCTGCTTCAATTTGCTGGTCTGAAATAACATCGTGCTTCACAGAAATATTATTAAAAAATTTCTGCCAGGTTTTTAAATTTTCTTTTTGCCATGTGCTTTCATCAGGAAGCATATTTTTTGTATAATCGGAGCTTAGAATTGCTACTTGAGGCGATGATCCGAAAAGAAGATCTTCTACAGAACTTACATCGGGTATTAATTGTGCTGTATTATATCTGCCGTAGACAGATTTTAAGATAAGAAGATAAACAAGCACTGAAATGATTAGTACTATTATTCCCGATAGAAAAAGAAAAAATAAATGCGATCTGTATTTAGGTACACCATTTAACGCCACTTTATTTCACCTGCACTAGATTCATTCTGCTGTTCGGTGGATTCCAATGACTGGACATTTACAAACTTTTGTTTCGGACTTTCCCATTTATCCTCATTACGTTTCTCTTCAGCAAAATTCTGATATTGAACTGTATTTCCTTCAGATGCTTCTACTTGCTTATAACGTTCTTCTAGAACAGTTTTTTTAGGTCTAGGTTGAATAACATCTTCAACAAAAACTTTTTTTACTTGTTGTTCTTTGGGAACAATGTACTCTGCGTAAAGATTTGCAGGTTCTGTTACAGGTGGCTGCTGTACTTTTCCTTCACGAATTTTGTAAAGAATATAAGCCCCAACAGCAAGTATAAAAGTGCATATAGTTGCAACCAGAATAATTGTTGAAAGTATTGGTATCAGTTCCATTTGTTTGCCCTCAAAAATTTTATAATAAAAATCAACCCGCTCTTTCCAATTTGCCCCAGGTCATTTTTATGCCTAAAAATTCTTCAATTGTAGACATAGTTTTGCAAATATCAATTATAAGAATGAATATCATTCTGTAAAAAATAGCATAGCCAATTAAACGGAATTCTTCTTTTTCTGCAGCAACACAATAAAGTGCAGCAACAATATCAAGTAAAGCCAATCCCGCCCACCAATAAAAAATAAGTGTTGTAAATCCAAATACAAGTGCAGCAATTATAAAAAACAAATGTGCGGCAAGATTCATCGGCGGCCAGATTAGTGCTTCGTAAAACATGGACCACAGAATAAATGTATCAGAAAATTTTATGGTTGGATTTATCATTAATTTTTTGTGTTTACGAATGGATTGCAATATTCCCCTTGTCCATCTGTATCGCTGTTTTAAAAGCTGCTGCAATTTAACAGGAGCTTCTGTAAAAGAAATTGAATTAGGTTCATAATTAATTTTCCAGCCTTTAGATAAAATGCGAAGAGTTAAATCTGCATCTTCCGCAAATGTATCGCTCGTATAAAATCCGGCACTTTCAATCGCTCTTTTTCTAAAAAGCCCAATTGGACCAGGAATAATATTAACAAGTTTTATAGAGCTCTGTGCACTTCGAGCCATGTTTAACCCTTCAAGATATTCAAGTGCTTGCAAATCGGTAAAGAATTTTCCACGGTTTAAAACCTTTACATTTCCTGCAACTGCACCAATTTCAGGATTTACAAAATGCCGCACGGCCATTTTTAGTGATGGTGGTGTTAATAATGAATCTCCATCCATACAAAGAACAAATTCAGCATTAGAAATTTTAATACCTAAATTTAGAGCACTAGATTTTCCACCGTTAGGTTTATTAATTAGAGAGATTTTAACTTTATTATTAATACCTTTATTGAAGCCAACCAGAGTTTCAGCAACTTCTTTCGTATTATCAGTTGAGCCGTCATTGACAATAATTATTTCATAGTTAGGATAATCTAATTTCATTAGCGATTTTACAGAACGCTCAATAATTTTTGCTTCGTTAAAAACAGGAATGATAATTGAAACAAACGGTTTAAATCCATTGGTAGATTTGAAAGTATATTCATTCATGTATAAGTAGGAAAAGATTAAAATTCCAAAGTAGCGTATCAATAAAATGAAAAGAAAAATTACGAGTGCAACAATTGTTGTATATTCGATTAAAGATGATGTTGTAAGTACAGTTTTTGGAAGCGTGTAAATTATAATTAGCAATAGAAAAATTGAACTGATTCCACTCAGTAAAATTCTGCGCAGAATCTTTCGTTTTTTTCCGTTAACAATTTCAGGTGATTGCTTACCGGTGAAACTGATTAAAAACTTATCATTTTTTTCTTTTACACACATTTTTGCCCGCTGATTAACACATTAAAAATTCAACAATGGTGCCATCAAATATTTGTTTTTTTTAATTAAAACAGATATTTACAAGTATTATATGAAGCAAATTTAGATTGAAAATTTGCTTTGTATCATTCTTAAACAAGGACACTAAAGTGCCCAAAAAGCAGAAATTCCAAAGGATGTTGAGCTGTATCCCCTGCCAGATTGAACAGTAGAACTAAACGCAAGTCGTGCTTGCAATGAAATGAAGCTAGATAACTTAAAAATCGAGGACCCATAAAACTCACGTAAAACAAATTCTTCAGAAGGGATATATCCCAACTTTCCGCCAATTTCTGCACTCACATCCGTATTGTTTACAACTTTCCACTCTCCCCAAATGCTGTGCGACTCAAAATTTTTCGGTGACCAGTACAATTTCGTTTCATCCTTAATATCGTAATAATAGTATTCATATCCCACCCCAACCATTTTATTAAATATTTTTCCTAAGCGAAGAGCAAGTTTGTTCGCTCTATTTTCATCGGAAACAATTATGAACGAATAAACTCCGGAAAACTTCCAATCACCCGAAGTGATGTAATTGCCCTTAAGAGATAAAACACTCGATCTCAATCTTACATCTACCAAAAATGGGGAGTAAAGTACCTGTGCAGCATCCATTGAATAAAAGTTTGCTGAAAATGAATAAACATTTTGTTTTTCAATATTAACAGAAACTTCAGATAAGAAACTGCTTTTACTATCAGGAAACAGAGTGGCTCCAAATCCGGCATTTGCAGAAACAAGCTCACTAAATCGAGTTGAAACTAATCCTTTAAAAATTGAAATATTATTTGTAACTGAATCGGAGCCAAGTGAGCCCCCATAGACCGAAGCCCCGAGTGATATAAACTCTGTTACTCCTAAATCAAATCTCAAACCGTAAGTAGAATAAAGAAAATCAAAATTATCAACAAAGTAATTGGCTTCGGGTGATAGCATTATGTAAGATGGAAAGCTTCCAGCGAAAGGTCCTTCAATCCAGCTTAATCTTTCCTTTAAAATGAATGATGAAGGTGATATCTCCAGCAATTCGGAATAAACTTTTTTAGCATTCGTATAATCTCTTAACGCAGTATAACTATCACCTAAAAATAATTTAACTTCCGCATCATCCGGCTTCAGTAATGATAGTTCATAAAATTCATTTTTTGCTTTAGAATAATCACTGCACCAGTAAAGCAGCTTTGCTCTTTGTTTTCGAAGCCCTAAATCATTAGGGTTTGCGATTAATAATCCATCATAAATACTAATTGCACTTAAATAATCTCCTTTGCACAAATATGCATCCGCAAGTTCTTTTTTAATATTTGGATTTGAATCATCAATCCTCAAGTATTCATAAAACGCCTGGATTGATTTTTCGCATTCTTTATTGAATAAAAATTTTCTGGCTTGTTCCAATTGTAAATACAATTCATAATCATAATTTAACTTGACTTGATGCTCGATCATTCTTGAAATTTTTAATAATTCTATATCATCTCTTTTTATTTCAGATGCTTTTCCCAAATAGCACTGCGATTTTTCCATTTCTTTTTTTTGTAAGTGAAGCAGACTCATTGACAGCAATGCATCATATTCGTTTGGATTTTTACTCAATACATACTCAAGATAGGTTTGTGCTTTGTTCAAATCTTTATTCATCCAAACCAATAATTTTCCAAGCAATAATTGATAATTGGTATTATCAGGATTTTTGTTCAATAGTTTATTTGTTTCAGAATATGAAGTTTGCAAATCTCCTGCCCAGGAACTAATTATTGCATAATTGTAAAGTAATTTTTCGCTTGGAGAATAATTTTCTTTATAGTGTGATAAAATAATTAGGGCTTTCTCAAAATTCTTTTTCTGGGCATAAATATCCGCTAATTCTAAAACAACTTTTTCATCGGATGGTGTTTCATTTAATTTTTTTTCAAACTCATTAGTTTTTTGCCAATAGTAGCTTTCTTTTTTGATGTCGAGCTCATTTTTTAGAATCGAAACTTTATCATCATTTATGTTTGCGTCAGTTAATATTTTCAATTGAATTTCAGCTTCAGCAAACCTATTATTATTAATCAACTGTTCAACTAATAAAATTCTTATTTGTTGATTGTTGGATTGCTTACTTAATATTCTGTAATATTTATCAATTGCATATTCGTACGAAGAAGTCGGAACAGGCAAGCCATAATTGTAACGGACTGTTGTATCGTTTACTGTGTAGACATAACCTTTTCCACGGACTAAATCATAACCGTCCAGTGCTTCTTTGAAATACGGACGTAGTTCCAATGCTTTTTCAAAAGCATCGATTGCAATTTGTTTTTTACCCAACCACATTGTAAAATATCCGTATCGAGACCACAACCTATGATCAACAGGATATTTTTCAGTGTATCTTTTTAACCATGCTTCACCTTTGGAAATTTGCTTATTCTTTGCAAGAATTTCCGTATAGCGTATAAGTTCATCTGCCGAGGGATCTTCCCTATTTAGATACTCATCGTACCACTTTTCAGCCTGCTGCCATTCACCAAGATTTTTAAAACACCTTCCGATTTCTAAATAATTATTTGGTTTACCAGGATTAATTTCAATTTCCCTTTTAAATCCAACTATTCTGTTGTAGAGAAGTGTTTCCCATTTTTCAATAATACGATTTAAATTTTCATCTATTAATTCATTCTTTGGTTCCAATTTTAATGCTGATCTAAAATCATAAACTGCGTTTTCATATTCTTTCCTGTTTTCAAAACATAAGCCTCTTAAATTATATCCAACGGCATTACTGGGATTTGCAGAAATATATCGATTTAGCAAATTAATGGCCTCCCCGAATTTACCATCATCCATTTGCTGTTGTGCCTGGATTCTTAAAACTTCAGTGGTTTTTTGCGCAAATACTTGAACACTAAACAAAATAAAAATTAAAAAGGAATAACTCGCTGTTAATTGAGCCGCCCTTTTAATGAAAGTTGGGTTTGTCTTTTCCATATAGGTTTGCTGCAAATAACTGTTCAAACATTTCCTCAGCATTCTTTGTTTCTCTGGCAACCATTGTCGAATAAACAGATATAAAACGTGTGATTGTGTTTATATAATTTGGGGTATTATTTGGAAGGTTTTTTATAGTTTGGGCTATGAAGTTTGAAATTTCTTTTTCTTCTTTAGCAAAAAGAACCAGCACCTTATTTTGCAGAATACAAATTTTATCCTTTTTATCAACCGAAAGTCTTATTGCACTTTGCAATTGATTTATGGTAAGCAAATTATTCTGTTCGGCTTTCTCATCCAGTTTAATCGAAACCAAAGTAAAAACTTCGCCAGTGCTTTTAAAATAGGCTATCTGGTTATTTAAAATCAGCTTAAAGTCATCAATAGAATACACATTAATTGGGCTATAAGTTTTTCTGGTTACCTTCAAATCAGATAAACGAATATACTCCTTTTGCTTAAAAATTGGTAAGGCTTCATCATCTGATTTAAATGGAATGTACTCAACCCTGACGCCTTCATATGATTCTATAAAATAGTCGGCAGAAAATTTTCCTTCTATATGCCCAACATTCGGATAAATATTCATCTTGCCGGGTTCATCTTTACTTATAAAATCACTTTCTTTCTGAAGTGAGATGTAACCTGTGGATAAGTTTAAGAGTGAATTAATTAATTTATGAGTAGCTGGAGTTGCCGGCTCACCTAAAATATATAAACTGGTAATTCCACTATCTTCAATGTGTTCCATTGTTTCAGAGAATGTTTCACCTAACACATTTAAATCTTTAAATCCAATAAAAGGAGTCAATTCATCAAATATAATTCTCTTTGGATTATATTGATTTACAACCTTTTGAATATCTCGTAGATATTCGGAAAGAATCGCATCAGGATCTTTGGCAACATCTAAATTTTTTGGCGGCGTAACCCTTACAACAATTACGGAATTCTGATTCATGCAATCTTGAAGATCAAAATTGATTGCTGCCGCGTTGATCATTAAATCCTTCGGACGCACACTTGTGAAATAAAGGCACTTTTCTTTTTCTTTAACAGCCTGCTTTACAAATTGCAAAGCAAGAATTGTTCTGCCGGATTTTTTCGGTCCAAAAAGAAAGTACGTTCCACACCTATAAAATCCGCCCCAGGTTAAATCAACAAGTGGAATTCCAGAAGGGATCACCTGTATTTTTTCCTTCATAGCCCTCAATAATTTTCACTAATTATGCCAAATTTTATGCCGAATAAGCACTTTTAGTTAGGAGCTAAATACTTTGCAGAGGCAATTTTTTTTGCCCTAAAGAGAGACGTCAATAATTATAATGTACTATTATGCAACAATAAAATCGCTTAAAATTTCAAGAATCTCAGTTATTATTGGTTCTCAATTATTAATTTTAGGTTATTAAAAAGGAGGATGAAGAATTACAAATATATGATAATACGCTGAAAGAACTTTTATTTAAAGTGGAAGTTTAAACTCTTATTAATTTAATATTACTTTCTCAATTTCATTGCAGATTATATTTTTATCAATCGGTTTTGGAATAAAAGAATTAGCATTTTCAGCAAAATATATTTTATCCTCATCCGATAAATCGTAGGCAGTCATAACAATTACCGGCAATTCAGTCTTATCGTACTTTCCTCTTAAAAAAGAAAGTATGTCTTTACCATCTCCTTCGTCATTCAAGTTAATGTCCAGTAAAATTAAATCAAAAGAATTTTTATCTATAAAACTTATTGCATCATTAGCGTTGTTAGTTAATTCAATATTGTAACTATCACGGAGAGCAACTTTGATGATTAATTGTGTTTCTAAGTTATCTTCAACAACAAGAATATTTTTTCGTTCCCCAGACATATCAAATAAAAACTGCTAGTTTAGACAACTATTTTTTTGTCTTATCAAAATTACTTCTGAAGATAACATCCCAAAATGGAGTACTAACTCCGTAGCCCTTATACTCATCCTGGAAGTGATGAAGCATGTGATGATTTTTTATTGCCAGCCAAAATTTGCTGTGCATATTAAAATGGTGAATGGCGTAATGGGTTATATCATAAAAAAGATAACCGAGAATGAATCCGGCAAAAAACGGAAGCATTACTACTTGACCAAATATTGCCAAAAATATAAAATAAAAAATTACAGCAAGCGGAATGCTTACTGATGGAGGCATGACCAATCTTTTAGAATCGCTCGGATAATCGTGATGAACACCGTGAAACATAAAATGTATTTTCTTTCCAAATTTACTTTTCGCAGGAAAATGAAATACAAATCTGTGCAGAAGATATTCTGTAAGTGACCAGACTGCAATACCGGCTAAGAATAAACCCGCTATTGTTAAAGCTGTTAAAGAGTAAGTGGTAATTGATAGATAAAGTAAATAAGCAATAACAGGTAAATAAATTATTATTGGAACCGTATAATGAACTCTTGAAAACGCTTCCAGAAAATCATTATCAAACATTCTAACTGTTTCGTCCTTGTTAGATACGAAATTTTTGGCCATAGATAAATTCCTTAAATGTTAATTTTTGACAGATGAAATTTAAAGATAAAAATGGAATAATAAAGGCTATTTTCTTTTAGTTTTACGCTGTTTTGCATCAATTTGATGTTAACTATCATATTTTTTTGTATAAAAATAATAAACTTTTGAATATTAACAGGTACTTTATTCAGCTCAATCATATTCTCTGGTTTAAGTTTAATCTGGAACGTGGTAAAGCTGTTCTACAGAGATTATGAAAACAAAAATTTGGTAATAATTTCCAAAGTTTTCATATTCCATTTCAAGTTTTTAAAAATAAGAAATTTACTTAATCTCGTTTCACAAAAAAATCTAATGTATGGAAATAAAAAGGGAAAACTGGGGGTCTAAAACTGGATTTATACTTGCAGCGGCAGGTTCCGCAATTGGTTTAGGGAACATCTGGAAATTTCCTTACATAGCCGGAGAAAACGGCGGTGCTTCATTCATTATCGTCTACCTTATTTGTATTGGAATAATTGGACTTCCGGTACTAACTGCAGAAATATTAATTGGAAGAACTACTCAAAGAAATCCTGTCGGTGCATTTTACAAGTTAAGCGGATCAAAATTTTGGGCTAGTTTAGGGGGAATGGGAGTGGTTGCAGGATTTTTAATTTTATCATTCTATGCGGTAATAGCAGGTTGGGCTATTGGGTACATAGTCGAAGCGCTAAAAGGAAGCTTTTTCAATTTTACAGAAGCTACAAGTTCGGCAGATCACTTTAATGATCTTGTAGGAAATATCTACTGGATACTCGGGTACTTTAGTTTATTTATGTTACTTACAATGATTATTGTTTTTGCCGGTGTTCAAAAAGGAATTGAACGTGGCAGTAAAATATTAATGCCAATCTTATTAATTCTTTTAATAATCTTGATGATTCGCGGCGTTACACTGGAAGGAGCTGAAAACGGATTAGAATTTTTATGGAATCCTGATTGGACTAAAATTAATGCACAATCAATTTTAATTGCATTAGGACATGCATTTTTTACGCTTAGCCTTGGTATGGGTGCTATGCTAACCTATGGTAGTTATATGTCTAAAAAGGATAGCGTTCCAAATTCTGCCTTTCAAATCGTGTTTCTCGATACATTCATAGCACTAATTGCAGGTATAGCAATCTTCACTTCAGTTTTTGCAGTAGGATTAGATCCTGCAGCTGGACCAGGATTAATTTTTCACACGCTTCCAAGTGTTTTTATAAAAATGCCTGGTGGATACATTTTTTCAATTTTATTTTTTGTTTTACTTTCAATAGCAGCATTAACATCAGCCATTTCACTATTAGAAGTTGTTGTATCCTATTTTGTCGATGAGTTGAAATGGAAGCGACATACAGCTGCAATAATGTTAACCTTAATAATATCTTTGCTCGGAATTCCAAGTGCTCTTTCTTATAATTTGCTGGCCGATTTTACAATTTTTGGTTTGAACTTTTTTGATTTAGTAGATTTTATTGCATCAAACGTTTTACTTCCTCTTGGAGGTTTACTAATTGCCGTATTTGTTGCCTGGATTTGGGGGTTCAAAAGAGTGCTACCAAATCTTAAAGAAGGAGCTGAAAGATTATTTGAAGCATATCCTGCTGTAATTACAACCTGGAAAATATTTTTAAAATACTTTTCGCCTGTTTTAATATTTTTAGTTTTCTTGCATTCAGTAGGATTGCTAGATAAAATAATAAATCTATTTACTGGTTCATAAAATCATGTTCTATAACACATATCATCAAAATACATGAAAAAATCCACAGCAGGTATTTTATTCTTCTCCTTTATTTTTAGCTTAATATTAATTGCACTTACAGTATTTAAATTCGATACAGAAACACTCTTCAATTTTGTATGGTCATTCCCAGGCAACTTCGAATTTATAGAAAAGCTTCCGAGCGCTGACCTGCCATTAGGTTCAATTCCTCTAATGATTGTAATATTAGTTGGAACCGGTGTGTTTATAACTTTCAAGTTAGGTTTTCCACAATTACGATATTTCAAGCATGGCATTAAAGTAACAATGGGAAAATATGATAATCCTGCCGACGAAGGCGATTTAAATCATTTCAGAGCACTAACTACTGCTCTATCTGCGACTGTTGGAATAGGAAATATTGCAGGAGTTGCAACTGCACTTTACTATGGTGGTCCAGGGGCATTATTCTGGATGTGGATTACAGCCTTTTTTGGTACAACGCTTAAGTATGCAGAATGTTCACTTGCTCTTAAGTACAGAGAAATTGATGATGACGGACACACAGCAGGCGGACCAATGTATACAATAGAAAGAGGACTTGGCAAAAATTGGAGATGGCTTGCTGTAGCTTTTGCCTGCTTCGCTGTTATTTGTTCGTTTGCAACAGGTAATGCAATTCAATCTTTTACAGTTTCCGATCAGGTTTATTCTGAAACAGTACAGCTGTTAGGTACAAGCCATTTTCTAACAGCAAAATATACAATCTTCAGCGGATTTGATTTATCGGTTCAGCAAGTAATTAATGGAATATTGTTATCAGCAGTTGTAGCACTCGTAATAATCGGCGGTATAAGACGAATTGGACGTGTTACCGGTTTCCTGGCACCAATAATGGCAATAATTTATGTGTTATCAGCAGTTACTATACTCACTTATTATTATCCAAAGCTTGGTGGCAGTGTTTCCTTAATTTTTGAAATGGCTTTCAACCCGCCGGCAGAAATAGCAGGTGTCGGCGGCGGAACATTTCTAGTTATGTTGAACACTCTACTTTGGGGAGTCAAAAGAGGTCTGTACTCAAATGAAGCCGGACAAGGCAGTGCGGCTATAGCTCACTCAACTGCAAAAACAAAATTTGCCATCCGTGAAGGCTCAGTCGCAATGTTAGGTCCGTTCATCGATACCATTTTAATCTGCACCTTAACCGGATTAGTTATCATTATTACAGGTGCATGGCATCACACAGAATTTTTTGTCAAGCACATTGATCCAAATTTTTCAGGTGAACTACTCAACAGCAGTCTATTAACATCTTTTGCTTTTAAAGAAGGATTGGGCTGGTTGATTGGTTACGGTGATAAGATAGTTACTATTTCCGTGCTTCTATTTGCTGTTTCTACCGCAATAAGCTGGTCATACTATGGAGATCGTTCCGCAAATTACTTGTTCGGTAAAAAAGCAATTCTTCCATACAAATGGATTTTTGTAATTTTTGTATTCATTGGTGCAATTGCCGAACTAGAAGCAGTTTGGGCTTTTGGTGATGCTGCATTAGGATTTATGACCTTCCCAAATCTTTTAGCAATTATTTTACTTTCAACACCCTTGCTAAAAATGACTAGAAAATATTTTTCAATAAAGCATAAAGAGTATAAAAAGGAAAAACTGGAGGGTGACTCAACTGAATAATAGTAATTTTATTCCAAATATAAGCTGTATATGATTTCTTAATTAATATAAATAAATATTATTCAGGGCTGATTTTCTGATCGATAATCTCTCCTGCGTCTGCATCTAATCCTTCAATACTTTCATGTTCCACATTGGATTCCGTACTCGTAAGAAGTATGTCACCGTGCTCAACATGTTTATAAAGCAAATCATTTTCAATTAAGTAAAAGAATCTCTCTTTAAAATCATCAATTGAAACATGTGCTGTAGCTGCCAGCTTTGCAAGTTCATGGGGATCTTCAAAATCTGCTTTATTTAATCTAAGCATATATCTTCTTGCTATATAAAACGATTCTGAGCTCGGATCTACCATTCTAATTCTTGTTCTGTTTGTAGCTGGATCGAGAATGTCGTTAAAATATAGAGGAACGAATCTTCCGTTTTGTATTGATATCATAGCACCACTTCCACCATTAAGTATAAACTGAGATGCAGAAAAACCAAGATCTCTTGTGTATTCCATATCGAAAGGAATCGGATCCGCACAGCGAAGTTCATAACCGATGTTTTTGGAAACAATCGTACTTTTAATTCCAAATTCTTTAAGCCGTTCCTGTACTTTTAATTTAAGAATTTCTCCAAAATTCACTTCTGCAATTCTGATATTATCGTGCGCATCCCTTTCAATATCAACTAGTTGATCTAAATCTGCTTCCGGTAATCTTTCTACTAAACCTTCAGCAAGTATAGCAACTCCATCCGATCTTCCATAGCTTAATCTCTTTATAATTGTTCCAACCAGTACATCTACCATATGGTTTAGAGAAATTTTATCGCCTGCGAATTCTTCAGGAAGAAGTGTCAGTGTTGCACCGGTTGCTTTGCCAATTCCTAGTGCAAGGTGCCCGGCTTTTCTTCCCATCGAAATAACAAAATACCAACGTGAAGTTGTTTGGGCATCAACCATAATATTTTTAACAATCTCAACCCCTATATGTCTTGCGGTTTGAAATCCGAAAGTAGGAATACCATGCGGCAGATCTAAATCGTTATCAATAGTTTTGGGAACATGTACAACCTTTATTCTACCCGCGGCCATTTCGTTTACTTTTAATGCACTGTAAGCAGTATCATCACCGCCAATGGTTATTAATTTATCAACATCTAAACGAAGTAAAGAGGTAACAGCATTTTCTAAGTGTTTATCATCTTTAGTAGGATTTGCCCTGGAAATCCCTATGTACGAACCACCTCTAAAGTGAATCCTGCTTACATTATGAATGGTTAATTCTCTTACATGCGAAGTATCACCATCCATAATCCATCTGAACCCGTCTTTTATTCCAATTACTTCAACGCCTTCAACTTCTGCTCGTATTGTTGCCGCACCGATTACACTATTTATTCCAGGCGCAGGACCACCTCCTACAAGTATTGCCAATTTTTTAGGAGCGATTGACCTAGTTATTTATACTTACAAAATCATTTAATGAATTAAAAAAATAAAAAAAAGCAATCAATGGAGAATTTTTAACCGGGCAAATTTTAACATCAAATGCCTTACATTATTGCCTTCAAAATTTACAGTCGCTTTTACTTGGTCTCCAACTCCGGTTACATCTATTACTTTGCCAAGTCCGAATTTTTCGTGCATAACTCTACTGCCTATGTGCACAACCTTATTATCTTGATCGAAATCTTCATAATCTACTGAGTTAAAGTATTCGTAAAATAATTCCTTTTTAGTTTTGCGGTTTGCTTTACGCCCAATGCCGCCATTTATCTCTTCCAAAGCAGAAGATTTAATTTCATCAATAAATCTTGATCTGCTTTGATAAGCAACTTCTCCAAAACGGTAACGACTTCTTGCATGCGATATATAAACTTTTTTCTCTGCACGTGTCATTCCAACATAAAATAATCTTCTTTCTTCGTCAACAGAAGTATCTTCGCTAAATTTATTTGCAAGAGGAAAAATTTCTTCTTCACAACCCGAAATAAAAACTATCGGGAACTCCATTCCTTTTGCACTGTGTAACGTCAGCAGAGTTACAACATTCTTTTCTTCGTTATACATATCAATTCCGGTGGTGAGAGATACATTCTCTAAAAACTGATCTAATTTTGCTTCTTTATTTGCATTGGAAAATTCAGTGATTACTTGTAACAATTGATTTACATTTTCCATTCGCTGTGTAGCTTCCGCAGTATGTTCACTTTTGAACATTCTAATTAATCCAAGCTCATCAACTAAAGCACGAGAAAGCTCGCCAAGAGATAACTTTTCCTTTAGTTCTATATATTTCTCTAAGAGAAGCCTGAAGCCTTTAACATTTTTTTGAATTCTTTCTTTTATATCTATTACTTCAAAAACCCTGCTCATAGTTTGGAATAGAGTAATATCGTGCTTTCTAGCAAAAGCAATCATACGTGTAACTGTTGTATTGCCAATACCCCTTTGCGGAAAATTCATAATACGCAGTAGACTCTCTTCATCATTTGTATTTGCAATTACCCGCAGATATGCAATAACATCTTTAACTTCTTTACGCCTGTAAAATTCAAGTCCGCCAATTATTGAATAAGGAATTTTTTCTTTTCTGAAAATATCTTCCAGCGCACGGCTTTGAGCATTAGTTCTGTAAAGAATTGCAAAATCTTTATAAGATAATTTCTTTTTGTTGATTTCTTTTTTGATATATTTTGCAAGCTGAAATGCTTCATCCTTTTCATCAGCACATTTAATTAAAGTTAATTGCTCGCCATCATTGTTTTGTGTCCAGAGAGTTTTAACATTTTGATCTTTATTATTTTTAATTACTGAATCTGCAGCGGTTAAAATTGTTTTAGTAGAACGGTAATTTTGTTCAAGTTTAAATAACTTATGATTTTTAAAATTCCTCTTGAAAGCCTGCATATTACCAGGGTTAGCTCCCTTCCAGCTATAGATACCTTGTGCATCGTCTCCAACTACCGAAATTTTGCAACTGCGCGATACTAGCAGTTTGATAATTTCAAACTGAGCTTTGTTTGTATCCTGGAATTCATCAATAATTATGTACTTAAATTTTTTCTTATACTTTTGCAGAATTTGTTTTTTAGAGTTGAATAATTCAATTGGCTGAAGAACTAAATCTTCAAAATCCATTGCGTTGTTTGCAACAAGTCTATTTTGATATTCTTCAAAAATATTTGCGATTATATTTTCTTTTTTTGTTTTAGCAATATTCTTTCTGTATTCATTGGGCGTAAACATATGGTTTTTTAAATAGCTGATTCTGTGTCTTACACTGCTAGGTGTAAGCCCTTCAATTTCTACTCCTTGTGCTGCCATAACATTACTGACCAGCGAATGCGAATCTTCTATATCATAAATAGAAAAGTTGTTTTTAAAGTTTATATGTTTTGCTTCATTTCTTAAAATTTCTGCAAAAATTGAATAAAATGTCCCAATCCAAACTGATTCAGCTTTTTTGCCAACCAGCTGTTTAATTCTTTCCTTTAATTCATTCGCAGCTTTATTAGTAAACGTTAAAGCTAGAATAGAATCCGGTTTAATCCCTTTTTTAATTAGGTATGCTACTTTGTATGTTACAACTTTTGTTTTGCCCGAGCCAGCACCAGCTACAATCATTTGCTGAGTGCCAACAAATTCTACGGCTTTACGTTGTTCATCATTTAATTGCTTTAAATCTATCATTTTACCTTATTTTTCCTCAAAAATTGAAGTGCAAATATATATAAACGAATTCCGAATAGAAAGCATATTATAAGTAATAATTACACTTTTGTGTCAAATATTCATTGTTGCATAACACAACTATAGCTTACCTATTTATTTGAGGGAATTTTCTCTGGCATTCATATGGTAAATGAATAACACACTTATATAATAACTAGTTAATATTGACTGAAGAATCACAAAAATTAAATAATTCCTTGTTCAGTTCTGGGAATGATAAAATAATCACATCAGCAGATACAGTTGATGAATACTTGCTACGACATGAACTGCATTTCAATCAAGTTCCTCTGGGAATTATTGAATGGGATACGGAGTTCCGCGTTATTCGCTGGAATCCAGCTGCGGAAAGAATTTTCGGTTACACACAATCGGAAGCAATTGGCAAAACGGCTATCGAACTTATTGTTCCAGAGTCTGCAAAAAGTCACGTTTCAAAAGTCTGGCAAAAGCTGCTTGCATCTGAAGGCGGAGTGCGGAGTACCAATGAAAATGTTACAAAAGAGAGCAAGATTATTTTATGCGATTGGCATAACACTCCGCTTGTAAATGAGTGTGGTAAAGTAATAGGTGTCTCCTCATTCATTGAGGATATTACAGAAAACGCAAAATCACAAAAAGTACAAAATGCCCTTTACCAGATATCCGAATTAGTACATTCAATCGATGATATAGATCAGCTGTACAAAGAGATTCATCAAATTGTCAGTAAGTTGATGAAGGCAGATAATTTCTACATAGCTCTTTACGATGACGTAAATGAAATAATATCATTCCCCTATTTTGTTGATGAATTTGACAGCCCACCGGAACCTTGCAAACTTGGCAGAGGATTAACCGAATATGTTCTGAAAACAGGGCAAAATATGTTAGTGGATGCAGAATTGGATCTAAAACTTCGAAAACAAGGTGTAACCGATCTGATTGGTCCTGCAACAGAAATATGGCTTGGTGTATCACTTAAAGTTAAAAATAAAACTATTGGTGTAATAGTAGTTCAGGATTATAATGATCGTTCAACCTACGGTGAAGAAGAAAAGCAGTTGCTTACTTATGTTTCTGAACAAATTGCAACAGCAATTAATAAAAAGATGGATGAAGCTGCACTTAAAGAATATTCTGAAGAGCTAAAGGAACTAAACGCAAGCAAGGACAAATTCTTTTCAATTCTTGCACATGATCTGAGAAGTCCTTTCCATGGTTTGCAGGGCTTGGCATCAATATTAAAATCTGATATTGAAAACTTATCTACTGAAGAAATAAAAGCATACATAAATGAAATCGACAGTGCTACTTCCAATTTATTTAATTTAATTGAAAACCTCTTAGATTGGAGCAGAATCCAAACGGGAAAATACAATTTCAAACAGAAGAAATTCAGCATAACAAAATTAGTAAAGGATATTGAATCGGTATTGAAATACAATGCAAGTCTTAAATCAATTATAATAAAAAGCGAATTTAACGATGATAGCCTCATAGTGGAAGGCGATGAGTCAATGATTCGATCATTAGTGCACAATCTTCTTTCAAATGCAATAAAATTCACAAGCAATAATGGCAAAATAGAGGTTTACTACGATCTTGCAGAGGAAGGTTTCATTGAAATTTTTGTTCATGATAACGGTGTTGGTATTAGCAAGTATAACATTCCAAAATTATTTAGGCTTGATGAAAGCTACTCGACTCCTGGGACAAATAAAGAAAAAGGTACAGGATTAGGTTTATTATTATGCAAAGAAATTGCGGAAAAGCATGGCAGTGAATTAAAAGTAGAAAGTGAACTTGGGCAGGGAAGCTGCTTTAGTTTTAAACTTCAACTAGTCTAAACAATCAGAATCTGCCACAATAAAATTATCTCTCTATGAATTTCAATTATATTTTTAAAAGAAACCCCCAAATTCATGTTAATGAATTTAGGGGTATAAGGAGAGAACATATGATGCTCTTTTAAAAACCCAACTACTGTGCCATTAAAAAACTTCCGTTTCTGTAAAAAAAAACTGTTTTCATCATTATAAAAATAGAATAATGAACGAAAATGAGATTAATTGATAATCTTTTAATACAATGTTCTAAATTATAACACTCTCCTTTACTTGCTATTTAATTTTAAATTTACTTTTTTTGCTGTAATTAACCTGATAAATGAATAATATTAAATTTATATCGCTTTTATTAATCATGCTTTCATGTTTAGGTTGCAGGCAAATATTTGGAGATGGTGTTCAGCCTGAATCAATAGTGCAACCACCAACTGAGGCAACTCAAATAATAGTTATATCGCCGGCTCACGGTTCAATTTGGAAAAAGGGTGATGTTATAAACATAAAGTGGATTGCCCCAACAATTAAAAATATAAATATCCAGTTATTCAAAAAGAGTGCTTACACATTTACAATTGCAGGAAACATAGAAAACAAAGGAACATATGAGTGGGTAATTCCAAATGATTTTTCTCTATCAAACCATTACCTTATTAAAATTAGCAATCAAAATAATTCCAGTGTTTACGAATTCAGCGGAATGTTTGGTATTCAGTAAATTGAAATTAAATGCTTGATACAGACTTAAAAGAATTTGAAGACTATTTATCCGAATTCAATTCAATTCCAAAATTTGATTCAGAGATTTGTCCTATTTGCGGAATAAATTATTCGGATGCTTATTTAGGGGCTGAAATCCCGCTCATCGAGCTTCAATTTGAGAATGAAACTATTGCCCAAACAGCCATTAAACAGCTTGAAAAAAGCGGAATAAAATCCAAACACTCTTCAGACGGAAAGGAAAAAATTCTTATTCCAGAACAAAAACTGGAAAAAGCTAAATCAATTCTAAAATCTTAATTCTTCATACTTAAATTACTTTAATAGGATCATCTTCTTAGTTGAATTAAATTCACCGGTATTCAACTTGTAGAAATAGATTCCACTGGCAAGAGTAGAAGCATCAAAATCAATTGTATAATTTCCCGGTTGCAATTCATCATTAATTAAAGTTATTACTTCCCTACCAAGTAAATCATAGACTTTAATATTTACCAACCCAGCAGCAGGAATTTTAAACTCAATTTTTGTACTTGGATTAAATGGATTAGGATAATTTTGAAGCAATGCAAAATCGGCGGGTATTTCTTCAACAGTTTCAATATATGTTATGACATCTGTTCCACCTGATAAGCTAGCAACAACGCCATCGCGTGTGCCTGCTAAAATTTCGTAACTATTATTTCCATCAATCGAAGGCATAACGTTTACAGAATAAAGCCAATCAGAAAATTGATTCCTGAAAATAAGCGAATCTCCTTTTCCATTAATACAATATAAATACTCATTGCGTGAGCCGACTACAACATCTTCCAAACCATCATTATCTAAATCAGGAACGGCAGTAACACCAAATTGATAATCCATTTGCCAGAACCACAATTGTGTGCCGCTTCCACCACTTAGGCAATTAAAGCCATTATTAGCGAATGAGGCAATGAGTACATCCGGAATTTGATCGTTATCAACATCTTCAATTAAAGCTATTTGAATTACACCTGCAGAAGGACCCAAAGGATAAGTCCATTCTATTAGTCCGTTCCTACCATTCAAACGATGGATCCTGTTAAAATATTCTGCAGCTATAATATCGGTACTATCGTTTGGTAAAGGTAATGCAAGAAGTTCTTTCGGTTCGTAGTCTATCATTTCACGTGTCCAAATTTCATTCCCGTTTGAGCCATTAAGAGCTCTTACAGATTGGTCAGTGCTTCCATTGTTTCCATAAGCTATAACAGCATCGGGAATATTATCTCCTGTAAAATCATCAACCGAAATAATTGTTTTACCAAAAGCTGGATTTGGACCGGGATAAAAATGCTCCCAGATAATATCTCCATTCGTTCCATTAAATAAATAAGCTCTTTTGTAGCCAGTTCCATCGGAGTTTCCATCGGCAATTGCCAGCACATCTTCTACATTATCACCATTAAAATCTCTTTGAACATCTACAGCTTCAAAATCCCCGAGACTATAATTAATATCATCACCGTACTGCCAGATAATTTCTCCATTTGTTCCATTTAAAACATAAATGTGTTCATTTCCACCACCCACTGCTAAAACCACATCGTTAAATCCATCTCCGTCAAAATCATTAGCAATTTGCATTGCATCTTGAACACCATATTCAAAATTGGCACCAATAGAACCTGTATTGTTGCTTCCCATGTAAGTTGTAAATACCCAAATAGGAAATGAAGAACCGGATGCAGCACCATCAAGACACATTGTCCAGTAGTTTTCTGTTGAAATTACCACTTCTGAAATACCATCACCTGTTATGTCGTTAATTGGCTTTAGAGCCTCGATACGGGGTGAAGAACTTGTAGAGTTAGGATGCAAAGGAACCTGGTATTGCCAGAATGCAAAACCGTAGTTATATGTATTGAACACTCCGGCACCTTCTACAAAAACTTCTGATACAGGATTTGATAAATCATTTGTACTAATCTTTAAAGTATCTTCATATGTTGCAACTTGAGTAGGATAAAAATAAATTCTAAGATCAACCGTATCGGTTGGAAATATTTGAAATGGTAATGTTGGCGATTCAATTGAAAATTCGGGAACACCAAGCTGCATATTAGTTACATCCAGGTTTTGATCCCCCATATTAAAAATTGAAAAATCCCAGTAGGTAATTCCTTCACCAACCCATACACTTCCAAAATTATGAGAAGAAGCAGTTAGACCTGTTGTTGCACCGCTAAGTAATCCATGTCCTGTAAGTGAAACTTGAACAACAGGTGTCACGGGATCATTACAATAAATGCTAACGGTTCCTGCATAGATTGTATAATCCAATGGAGTAAAATTTAAAGTAACATCACTCGAATTTCCTGAAGGAATTTGAACAGGAAAAGATATAGGATCAAAGGAAAAACCATTTCCAGTAACTTTAATTGAATCTACGGTTAATGTAGCACTTCCGTTGCTGTAAATTGTCAAATCATAATTGGCAGTATTTCCAACTGTTGTGTTAGGAAAAAATATACTTGTAATTGGAACGTTAATGCCTGGTGTTCCACTTCCGCCCAAATCATATTTAAATAATTGTCTTTGATTTATACTGCCACCAACAGGCTCCGCAAGTAACCAGAAGAAAGTTCCATCCCAGGCAAGTCCTCTTGGGCTCTGGCTCGCTTGATCAGGGACATGGAATGAAAATAATGTATCTTCAGTTGCTAAATCAACTGCAAAAACTCTTTCGTCATCACCATCATTATCATCCATATCATAAAATAGTGTATCACCTTTAAATGTAATGCCTTGCGGTTGAGTACCATAAGTTGGGATGGTATCTACAATAGATTTTGTACTTACATCAATTTTGTAAAGTGCCGCATCAGGATTAGGATAATATACCGATACCCACAAATGAGTTCCATCCCAACCAGCTCCTCCCATATACTTTGCCCCCCCAAAGAGCTGAGAAGAAGTTATAGAATCCAAAACAGTGCCATCAGTTGCAACTTTAAAGAAATCACCACCGCTAGATCTTTCAATAAACCAGAAATTTGTTCCATCATGGGTTAATCCCTGGGAAGGTTTGATAGTTGGATAATTTATTGATACCTGATCGACTTCAACACCAAAGGAATTAACAGCTTTAATTAGTCCTGCGCCTGCACTGGATGAATAAGATGAGATCCAATATTTTGAGTTATTATGAACAAGTCCATAGCCGTAATCATAAAACGTTCCGGCAGGAAGATTCACAGTTTCGACAAGAGTCTGAGAAAAGCTTAAGATTGGAATTAATAAAAGAAATGAAATTAAAATTATTTTCATTTTAACACCTATAGTTAAATATTTTTGCAGGTCTTAATGTGATGTGTCTTAAAATTTGCGTGGATTCTCTTCTCTCCACTCTTTTATATACACAGCAATATTTTTTGTTGATGCTCCTGGGGTGAACAGTTCGCCAATACCCATTTCTTTTAGCTTGTTTATATCCTCCTGAGGAATAATTCCACCGCCCGTCAGCAGTACATCATTTAAACCTTTTTCATCGAGTAATTTTTTTATTTTTGGAAAAATTGTCATGTGCGCACCGGAAAGAATGCTGATTCCAATTACATCCACATCTTCCTGTAATGCAGCTTCAACAATCATTTCGGGAGTTTGCCTTAATCCTGTGTATATCACTTCCATACCTGCATCACGCAAAGCAGCCGCAATAACTTTAGCACCTCTGTCGTGTCCGTCTAAACCGGCTTTTGCAACCAGCACTCTTATTTTATCAGCCATCGTAAATGTTCCTGTATTTGCTTAAAAAAGTACGGATTTGATCGGCGTATTCGCGCATCGCTCCTGTTCCGTATGTTTTAAAATTTGGTTTGAGGTCAAAATCGGTAGTGAATCTTGGAATTATGTGAAAGTGAAAATGATAAACTGTCTGTCCAGCCGAATCCCCATTGTTCGAAATAATATTAAATCCATCGGCATTCATGCTTCGCTTTACTGCACCTGCAATAAACTGAGTTGCATTAATTAATTTTTCAAGCTCATCTTTAGGAATAGTTAAAAAATTATCGTAATGCTTCTTAGGTACGACAAGAGTGTGTCCGTAATTAACCGGTTGGATATCTAAAAAAGCAGCAACATTTTCATCTTCAAATAAAATTTCAGCTTCCGATTTACCTGCTGCGATATTACAAAATATGCATTCCATATCTTCAAAAATAATGTTAAATGATTATTAAGACAAAGTAATTTGTCATTAGTTAACTGTGTTTTAAATAGTCTGTTCGTTTCGAAAATATGCTGAATATCCCACCCGTATGAAGATAAATGATATTTTTGCCCTCATCTCTTTTAAGTATCAAATCATTATAAGCATTAAAGGCTTTACCCGTGTATGCAGGATCTAGCAGTATCCCGGTCGAACGTGAAAATTCCGAAATGAGTTTTAGTTTTTTATCCGTAATATTTTTATATCCCTCAGTAGAATAGCCATCAATAATTTCTAACCGGCTTTTATCAATTTTGATTGCCAGATTATAGTCTAATATAGAACCTTCAGCAAGCTGCAAGATTTTTTTTGTTATCTCTTTTTTAGGAAGAATAACGTTCACTGAAAAAATTTTAAGTTTAAGATTATTAAGTGCCGAACCAACTAATAAACCAGCTGCAGTTCCTCCCGAGCCGCAAGCTGCAAATATGCCGTTGATTCTTTTAAAGTCGATTTGTTTTTTCAATTCTTCAATAAATGAAATGTACCCCCAAATTCCCAAAGTTGATGAACCGCCTGCAGGAATTACATAAACTCTCTTTCCTTTTTTAATTAGCTTTTTTCGCTCTTCAAACATTATTTCATCAACATTAAAGAATTTATTTTTGGTCAGATAAATAATTTCTGCTCCGTACATTTTATTCAAGAAGAGATTTCCATCGGCATTTTTCTTATCATTACCCCATAAATATAATCTGGTTTTAATCCCAAGCTTTGCTGCTGCTGATACAGTTGCACGTGCATGATTCGACTGATCTCCGCCACAGGTAAAAATTAAATCTGATTTTTCTTTTTTTGCTTCGTAAAGAAGATACTCAAGCTTTCTAATTTTATTACCTAAAAAATCTGAACCGGTGTAATCATCTCTTTTAATTAAAAATTCTTTATTTCTAAATTTTATCTTTTCTAAAGGAGTGTTAAGATGAGCCAGGTTTAACTTTTTAGGAACTATCATTTTTACTTTTCCTGCTTTTGAAGCCATTTGTAAAAAGTCCTTGCACGCTTTAAATCATCCTGTGTATCAACACTAATGCTGTCGTATTCAGTTTCAACTACCTTTATCCTCATTCCATTTTCCAGCATTCGCAACTGCTCGAGTAATTCTGTTTTTTCAAGATCCGTTTGTTTAAAACTTGTAAAATCAAATAAAGCTTTTCGCCGAAAAACATACAAACCGATGTGCTTGAAATAATCTGTAATTTCAATTGCGGCGGAATCTGAAATTGCAGTTCTTGTAAATGGAATTGCTGCACGCGAAAAATAAAGTGCATAATTATTGTAATCGAAAACAACTTTTACAACATCCGGTGAGCGTAATTCTTTTAGAGTTTCTATTCTCTTAATCAATGTTGTTACTTCAATAGATTTATCAAACAGCAAAGGTTCAATTGCCTGATCAATCATTTCACCCCTGATAAATGGTTCGTCGCCCTGAATGTTGACGATTATTTCTGCTTCTTTATATGTCCTGGCAACATATGCGATTCTATCCGACCCACTAGCAATTTCATTTGGGGTTTCCATTACATCAGCACCGAATCCTCTTGCTTCAGATGCAACTTTTGTGTCATCGACTGCAAGTATTATTTTTTCAATTAATTTAGATTTTGATGCACTTTCATAAGTATGCTGAATTAATGGTTTACCGCCGATGTTGGCAAGTGGTTTGCCAATCAATCTTGTTGATGCAAAACGTGCTGGAATTACTCCAATAATCATAATCTATTCTGAGTTGGGATATGGAGAATTGTTCATTGTAATTTGTTTGTTAATCGATTATTGTTATTTATGATTTGATACTATTATTTCTCTAACACGATTCATCAAATCAATTTCTTCCTGTCTTGTTTCAATTCCTACAGCTACAATAGGTTTATCAAAATAGACTTTAATTGTTCCACTTTTAAGTCTGTAAGTTCCTTTCGGCATAATTTTGTTTGAACCAACAATTGTAGTTGGAATAATCGGGTAACCAACTTTCGTTGCTAATCTAAACGCTCCTCTTTTAAATGGTTGAATCTCTCCAGTTTTGCTCCGTGTACCTTCTGCAAATACGACAATAGAAATATTTTGCTTTTGCATTTTTTCCTTTGCTTCTTCAATGCTTTTCATTGCTTTTTCAAAATTTTCACGGTCAATCATTACATAAGGACCCATTTTAAGCTGCCATCCAAAAAAGGGTATCTTCCCTAACTCCTTTTTAAATATCATTGCCATTCTATTTGGAATAACTTTTTGGAGCGTAACAATATCATATTGGCTCGAATGGTTCGAAACGAAAACATAAGTTTTATCTTTATCAAAATTTTCTAATCCGTATACATCTAATTTTATTCCGCTTAGCCAAAGAACACCACCCGAAAAATATTTTGAAAGTTTAAAATAGAGTGTATGACTTCTATCAATGATTGCAAAGATCATTGCAAAAACAGAGCAGATAAAAGTATGCAGAGCAATAAAAAATATTTTTATTGATGTAATCATCCAGCGTTTTCTATATTTAGTTCAGATGAGTTTTCAATGGTTAAACTGTTTTCTGCAGCAAATATTTCAATGGCATTTATTCTGTTTTTGATGGATGGATGACTATAGAAAAACCATTCGACAAAAGGATGTGGTTCTTTATCACCAAGATTTTGTTCTGTTAGTTTCTCCAAAGTTTTCTTGAAAGCAAAAGGATTTTTTGTTTCAAGTAATGCATATTCATCAGCTTCAAATTCAAATTTTCTGCTTAGAATATTCCCAAACGGAGTTGTGATTAATCCAATCAGCATTGACCATAATGCAAGTAAAGGAATTGCAGATACTTGTGAAATATTTTCAAAGCCAAACCAACCCAGGGAGTTTTGATAAAGGAGTGCAATTAAAAATAAGGTTAAAAAGCTGGATACTGTACCAATTACTATATTTTTAATAATATGCTTCTTTTTAAAATGACCGAGCTCATGTGCAATTACTGTTTCAATCTCTTCAGTGCTGTAACTATCGAGTAATGTGTCTCCAAGAATGATACGTTTTGTTTTCCCCAAACCAGTAAAAGCTGCATTTGCTTTTTTTGTATTCTTGCTCATATCAAATTTATAAATGTTTTCTACTTTTAGATTTGCATTACGTGCAAGCTTGGTTATTTTTTGCTTTAAAGAATCATTATCAATCGGAGTAATTTTATAAAAGATAGGAAATATTAATATCGGAAAAATCTGTGAAAGTACGACTGATAGTAAAAACATAATGATAGCAAAAGGCAGCCACCATAATTCACCAAATTGGTTTAATGAAAAATAAAAAAGCAGCAGAATGGGGATTCCAATTGCAAGCGATACGAGCAAACCTTTAAAATTTTCCCAAATCCATTTAAGAAAAGTCTGATTGGAAAGATTGTATTTATGCTCAAGGTAAAATCCCGTGTAGTAACTGATAGGAAATGATAAGATAGAGCCGACAAATCCAATTGCTAAAACGAAAACAACAAAAAGCAAGTATGAATTTGAGATGATATTTGATAAATAATTTTCAAGCTGCAGACTGTAACCCAGCCAAACAAAAAGTAAAATTAAAATAAATGAAGCAATTCCCTCACCTATTCCAATTGTAAGTTTAATGTTGTTGTATCTTTTAGCATCCATTACAACAAAAATAGCTAAAGGGGTTTAGGTAAGCAATTTGGAGGATCGATGAATAAGAATTAGTTACTAAATTCTTCTAACCGAATCATTTTCAACCCAGCCAACTTTTCCATCAGCTAATCTTATTTTGACCCATTCATCCAGATTATCTTCAAGATTTACTTTTAATCCTTCGTGGACTACAAAAGCGTCTGTGCTTTTAGGATCAGGAGAGGTTTTTACAGTTATGGATTGCTCTACGACAACACCTCTAATGTGAGTTTGATCCCTGTTTATTTTAACAACTAGTAACGAAACTGTAATTACAAAAAATACGAGTGCACCTAGACCGGAAAATAAAATAAACTTTTGTTGTGAAATGGTTTTTGCAAAAAAGTAAAACACAAAAAGAAATATTAAAATAAAGTAGAAGAAAAACGCAGCATAAGTCCAGCCATTAACCGAAAGTGATGCAAGCAATGCTTCCCACCACTCAAAAAGAAAGAAAGTTGGAAGTGGTTGTATTCTATCGACTGTGCTTAAATTTGCGAAAGATAAATTATGTTTTACATCTTCATCAGCTGGTGAAATCTTTAGTGCACGTTCGTAGTTTAATATTGCATAACCCAGCTTTCCTATTCGATAGTATGAATTTGCAAGATTGAAGAAAAGTGATGTTCCTTCGTAACCTTCATCCCTGAGCTCTTCATAAATTTGTATGGCTTTATCAAATTCACCATTTCGATAAAATTCACCTGCCTGCTGCATTGATTCATTATTACTTGCAAAACCAGAATTATTAAATAAAATTAAGAGAAGTACAAGAGCTAGAAAATTTAGAGAAGGAATAAGAAGTTCAGCTTTACGCATAGTTTCCTTTACCAAATTTTTGAGGGACAATGCTTTTCTCAAGATTAATAATTATATCGGCAATCTCATCATACATTTCTTTCATTGCGGTAGATTTTTCTGCGCCGGGTGCAAATCGAACAAACTCACATTTTTCCGCGCTGGATTTTAAATTTTCTATCAGCTCGTCTGAAACAATATTGCTTCTTAATTCATCTGCAGCACGTTCAAGTGTAAATTCAGATTTTGGTATATGAAGTTTATCTTCCAAATATCCGAAAAGAGCAAATGATAGCTCAGTATAAAATTCTTGGTGATTCTCTGTATCCATTAATTTTTTTGCAAGTTTTAATCTGTTCTTTGCAACCTTCTGTGCTTTCTGATAGCGAAGCAGAACAACATTTCCGTGAAGTTTATCATATCTTCTCTTCCAGCCTATTAATCCAATTGCCAGAACAAAAGGTACAATACCCAAAACAATAAATCCGGTTGAGTTAATTAAATAACCTTCTTTTTTTTCAACATCATCAAAGGTTGTTTTAATAAAACGAATATCACTTCCAAGTTCCCTAATATCTTCCTTTCCAACTACTTCAGTCGTTGCAATTATGTCTCCGGGTTTTATATCAATTTTAAAGGACTCTGAGCTAATTATAACATATTTTTTCTTGGAGGGATTGAAGTAAGAAAATTCGATTGAGGGAATTTCTCTTAAACCAACAACTCGTGGTACAAAAAGATATTCGCCGGTTTTATTGCCATTTATTCTTCCTTTTCTAATAATTTGCTCATTTATTTTAGGCTCATACATTTCAAAACCGTTCGGAAAATTAATTTCCGGCATATCAAGCAGTTTAATATTGCCCGAACCGGATACTGAAACATTTAATGTTAATGGTTCATTAGATTTTGTTGTTGTGTTACTTAACTCAGCTTTTAATGAAAAATCACCAACTGCACCGTTAAACGATTCAGGTGCTCCAGAGGGTAATGGCTCTACATCAATTTTAACAATATTAGATTTTGCATCGAAGTTAATAGTCTCCGATCTTCCAAAAGGATCACCAAAAAAATCATCCCATATACTTTTGCTTCTTTGCTTTTGAATTTGAATGGGAACTGATAATTCAAAAGGTGTAACTTCTAGTGTTCCCGTTTGAGTTGGAAAGAGTGCAACCTTTTTCAGTACACCGACTCTGAATTGTTTTCCATTTATTACTTCGGTACTAAAAGTAATGTTGCCGGAAGTTTCTAATTCTTCTGCCCAAAATCCCTGATACTGTGGTAACTTGTTAATGGACATTTGGGCAGCAATACTTAAACGAGTGTAAAGTTTATATACGACTGTCACCTGCTCGCCTTTATATGCTTTTGTTTTATCAACTGAAGCACGAATAAATACATTTTTTGCAATCTCATCATAAGAAACTTGCGAATCGTTTTTTTGTTGCTGTGGTTTGTCTTTTCCTTTTACAACTGTAATCTTAATCGGTTTTGTTTCGTAAGTCGTTTCCCCCTGCACAATGCTCGCCAATCCAATCGTAAAAGTTCCTACAGATTTGGCCTGGACAATAAATGAATATGTTAACGATGCAGACTGTGCACCATTAATTATTTGAATACTTGTGGATTGGCTTGGACCGGATAGGATTAAAAAATTGTTGAATGATGGGGGTGAGAATTTTGAAAGATTATTTATACTTGATCCTGAAAAAGTAAAAGACACCTGAAATCTTTCGTTATCCGCAACAGTCGTTTCATTAACCGAAGCTGTAAACTCTTGCGCTAATAAAAATGCTGGGAGGAAAAGAATATATGTAAAAAGAGCTTTAATCATTACCAATCTTTTTCCGTTTTAACTCTCTGACCTCTAATTTTTCTCAACTCCTTCTGCAAATCCTTTTCATTCTCTTTTAACGCCTCTAGAATCCTTTCGGCTTCCTGTTTTGTTATTTCCTGCTCACGTTGCTG
>CBDUAV010000014.1:0-35461 GCA_965365225.1 uncultured Ignavibacteria bacterium
ACTGCAGGAACAACTGCCGTTGATTTTGATGTTCAGATTGGTTCTTTTATTGGATCAACAACAGGCTGGTGGCAATTTGTAGAAGTATTTCCTGTGGGCGGTACTATTCGATTTGCAGTTAGATATTATACAACAAATGGTGGTCCCGGAGGATCTGAATCTGATTATATTGGCTTAGATTACTTTGAAGTGCTATCAGCCAGCAGCGGTGGTGAGATGGCTAAACTTCTTCTCACTGAGTTCGTTGTAACTCCAACAGCAGCAGAATTTATAGAGATATTTAATCCAAATGCTTCACCAGTCGATTTAACTGATTTTTACCTATCCGATGTTGCTTTCGATGGCGGTCCAGAGTACTATTACCATGTTGTGCAGGGATTATATGGTGGGGGATTTGGAGACTTTAACTCAAAATTTCCTGATGGAGCAAGTATTGGCGCAGGTGAACATCAAATAATTGCGCTCAATGGCGATGCAGATTTTTTTAGCACTTACGCTGTAAATCCTACTTATGAAATTGACCTTGCCGAATTTCAATCAGGGGTGCCGGATGCGATACCTGATATGCTGGAAACTCACCCTGGAAGTATATATGGAGCAGATAGTACACATAATCCGGGGCTAACAAATGGCGACGAAATGATTATGTTGTACTACTGGGATGGAATGTCTGATCTTGTAAGTGATGTTGATTATGTGCTGTACAATTCAGCCTCGCCAACACCTAATGATGAAGCTGTGGATAAAACAGGTGTTACAATAGATGGTCCTGATCCTGGTACCACAGGTTCCACATACTTAAATGATACACCAGTAGCTAATCAATTATCCGCACTAAGCCCCACTTCAGGTTTTTCAACACAAAGGTTCGATTATACTGAAGGCGTGCAGATTATGACTGGTGGTAATGGTATTACCGGTTCAGATGAAACAAGTGAAGATATGAATAACACCTGGGTTGTTGATATTCCAACTCCCTTTGTTGCTATTCCAGTGGAACTAACATCATTTACTGCTAATGTTATAGATCAAACTATTGTCTTAAACTGGATTACTGCAACCGAAACTAATAACCTTGGTTTTGAAGTTGAAAAGAAATCTGGCAATGATTACAGGACAATCGGATTTGTGGATGGTGCCGGTACCACCACGCAGCCACAAGAGTATACTTTTATTGATGTTAATGCAGAAGTTGGCATTAACTATTACAGATTGAAACAGGTTGACCTTGATGGTACTTACAGTTATTCTGAGGAAGTAGAAATTGAGCTTGGCTCTCCAGCAGTCTTTTCACTCGAGCAGAATTATCCGAATCCATTTAATCCGAGTACAAAAATTGTCTTTAACCTGGCAGCAGACTCAAAAGTCACCCTTAAAATATTTGATGTTTTAGGACAGGAATTAGCTGATTTGGTTAGCTCACAGTTAGATGCAGGAAAACACGAAGTTAAATTCGATGGTTCTCTCTTTAACAGTGGAGTTTATTTCTACAGAATTGATGCAGAAGGAATTGATGGCAGCAGCTTTACTCAGGTTAAAAAGATGTTGCTAACTAAATAAGTTAGAATAATATTTCTACAAAAAAGCCGGTTCTTGTTCAGAATCGGCTTTTTTTTGCAGCCATGGTAATGAAAGATTCATTGTTACTTCAGGAAGTAATTGATAATTTATAGTTTACATTATTAACAAACATGGTCTTACTAGATGAAAAAAATATTCTCATTATTTATTATGCTTATTTTAATAGGATGCGGCGCGAAAAAATCAGTCGATGAATTAATGACAGAAGCAAACACTAATCTTAATGAAAATAAAATTCCCGAAGCAGTGTTGCTATTTGAAGAAATTGTAAATGAACATCCTGATAGCGATAAAGCCCCCGAAGTTCTAAGCAAATTAGCATCAATTTATCAAAATAAGATGTTAAAAAATCTATCTGACAAAGAATCCTTAGAAAAAGCGGTTACGCTGTTTAGAAAAATATATGAGGATTATCCAGAAAGTAACTTCGCACCTACTGGTTTATTTATGTCTGGATTTGTTTTGGCTAACGAATTAAATAACTATGAGCAAGCAACAGAAACCTACAATCTTTTCCTCGATACATTTCCAAATCACGATTTAGCAACTTCTGCAAAAGAAGAGGTTGAAAACATGGGACTCAGTCCCGAAGAAATATTAAAGAAGAATCTTGCAAAAGAAGATTAATGCAGCAAGTCTCAAAGGACTTTAGAAATTTTCTAGATCCAGCCTTTGTATCAAAATTAAATTCCCTCGAATTAAAAGCACGTCTCGTTGTGGAAGGATTTATGGTGGGACTTCATAAAAGTCCTTACCATGGCTTCAGTGTTGAATTTTCTGAACATCGTGCTTATATGCAGGGCGATAATTTAAAGGACGTAGACTGGAAAGTTTTTGGAAAAACTGAAAAGTTTTTTATAAAACAGTACGAAGAGGAAACAAATCTTAGAAGCTACATATTTCTCGATACAAGCAACTCAATGAGTTTTAAATCAGGAAATAATATTTCTAAACTGGAGTACGCATTAACTTTAAGTTCAGCATTGAGCTATTTAATGATTCATCAGCAGGATGCTGTTGGATTAACATTATATGCAGAGAGAGTAAATAAATTTATACCGCCAAAATCTTCAAGAGCCTATTTACAGGAAATCTTGAAGAATCTTGCAATAGCTCAAGCTTCTGATAAAACAAATACAGCTGCTGCTTTAAATGAAGCTGCAGAAAAAATTAATAGACGCGGATTGGTAGTAATTATCTCTGATTTTTTTGATGATATCAATTCTGTATTGAAGGCAATAAAGCATTTCAGATATAAAAAAAACGAAGTAATTGTATTCCAAATTCTCGACCCGGTGGAAAAAACTTTTGCATTTGGAAAAGATGCTATTTTTAAGGATCTTGAAAGTGATGAAGAATTGACCACACAACCTTATCAAGTTCAAAAGGCTTACAAAGAAGCAATGGTTGAGTTCACCGGCAGGATAAAAACTGAATGCCTTAATGCAAATATAGACTACAATTTAATTGAAACATCTTCCCCCTACGATAAAGCACTTCTAAACTACATCCAAAAACGAAGTAAATTATTTTAAAGGATGTCAGGACTTAAGTTTTTCGATTTAATGGATTCATTAGTGCTGTAATTTATCAATGATTGCCGAATATTTTTCCGAATAACTTCCTGCCTCAGCTTTTGTCTTCGCCTCCGTAATTATTCTTAAAATAGGTTCTGTATTGGATTTCCTAAAATGTACCCAGTGATCTTCAAAATCAACTCTTACTCCATCTTCTGTATTAATTTTGGCATTCTTAAATTCTTTTATAATGTTGTTTAACAGTTTATCTGGATCAGTCTGGATTTCAATTTTTCTTTTAGAAATAAAATATTCAGGTAGAGATTCTTTTAACTTTGAAATTGACTCCCCAAACTCAGTTAAATGTTGAAGTGTTATTGCAATTGCACAAAGAGCATCTCTTCCGTAATGAATTGCAGGATAGATGACTCCACCACTGCCTTCTCCACCAATAACCGCATCCAACTCTTTCATTTTTTTTACAACATTTGCTTCACCCACAGGAGAGAGATATACCTTAGCGCCGAATTTATCTGCTATTTCTTCTACAGCTCGTGTTGTGGAAAGGTTTACTACCACATTACCTGCACGCTTACTTAAAACAAATTTTACTGCCTGCGTGATTGTATTTTCTTCAATAAAAGGTTCACCCTTATCCGTTATTAAAACTAGCCGGTCAACATCAGGATCCACTACAATTCCTAAAACAGCTTTTGATTCTTTAACTTTAGCCAAGGTATGTTTGATATTCTCTGGAAGTGGTTCAGGATGTTCTACAAGAATTCCATTAAAATCACAATTTACTTCAATTACTTCGCAACCAAATTCTCTCAAGAAGTCAGGCACGCAAAAAGCACCTGCACCATTTACACAATCGACTACAACATTATACTTTTTCTTTCTAATAGCCGCCAGATCAATAATATCCAGCTTTAAAATGGCATTAATATGATTTTTTATTCCATCTGAATATTCAATTTTACTTCCTATTTCATTCCATTTCCTAAATTCTTTTTGACTGTTGTCAAGATTATTCATCATTAGATTATATTCCTCCGGTGAAAGGAACTGCCCTGTTTTGTTTAACAATTTTAATGCATTCCATTGATTTGGATTGTGACTTGCAGATATGGCAACCCCGCCAGACGCATTCAACTCTTTTACATTGAATTGAACTGTTGGTGTAGGGCAAATACCCATATCAACAACGTCAATTCCTTTAGCCATTAAAGTCCCGATGGTTATGTTTTTTACCATTTCACCGCTAATTCTGGAGTCTCTACCCACTACAACTTTACCCTCTT
Organism: uncultured Ignavibacteria bacterium; assembly: GCA_965365225.1. Taxonomy (GTDB): domain Bacteria; phylum Bacteroidota; class Ignavibacteria; order Ignavibacteriales; family Ignavibacteriaceae; genus IGN2. The sequence goes on from CBDUAV010000014.1 coordinate 4,403, forward strand.
TAATAAAATCAGCATAAGCATTTACATATTTAACAATAGTATATGGATCTAATCCATCACCAACGATACCACGAATCCCAGAGATACTGGTCATTAATGTGCCCATCGAAATTCCTTAATTGTTAAGAATAGTAATTTCTAACTGTGCAAAGATAAATATTTGGTAATTGAATATTAGAGTTTAATTTTAGGTGATATATTCATAAAAGTTGTAATCATTTGAAAAATAAAATAAATAAAATTAACCAGCTGCTAATCAAACTCTTTGGAATTCCATATCGAACTGAAAAGTTACCTAATCCAATAGACGCTTTAATAGCAACCATTCTTTCTCAAAATACAAATGATAAAAACTCATACCAGGCTTACAAAAATCTTAAGAAAAAATACAAGTCGTGGAAGGAACTTGCAGATGCTCCAAGAAATAAAATTGAGCATACAATTAGAGTAGCAGGATTAGGGAAGCAGAAATCAGCAGCAATTAAAAATTTTCTTGTAACTTTAAAAAAGAATAATGGTTCTTTAAATCTTCATTATTTAAAAAAGATGCCAGATGATGAGATACTGAATGAACTCACTTCAATTAAAGGAATCGGAGTAAAAACTGCTAGTTGTGTTTTACTATTTTCATTAGACAGGAATGTTTGTCCTGTTGATACGCACGTTCATCGAACACTGAATAGGATTGGCATCGTAAAAACTAAAACACCCGATAAAACATTTGAACAAATTGTTAAAAATTTACCGGAAGGAACAGCACATCAATTTCATACTAACTTAATAAAGTTGGGAAGAGAAATATGCAAACCGGCAAAACCGTTATGCTCCATTTGTCCGATAATGAAGTTATGCAAATTTAAAAAGAAGAATTTGCAAAATGTTGACAAAAAAAGCAGTAATAGCTTCCTACTCCTTGATTCAATTTAGAAAAGCATTTTAAGAGTCAAGAATTCTGATTATCTTTATTTTGCTCTAATACATAAATCGATTAAATTTGAACTAAAATTTCCACATCTATAAAACTATCAGGAGTTAGTAAATGGCAGAACAATTAGGTTTACTAGGATACGATTACGTTGAATTTTACGTCGGCTCGGCTAAAATGTGGGCTTACTGGCACGCTAAAGCAATGGGGATGAAGATTGTTGGTTATCTGGGTCCGGAAACCGGTGTTAAAGGAAAGGTATCTTATTATCTCGAACAAAATAATCTTCGCATTGTAGTTACATCAGCAATAAATCCTAAGCAATATGAAATATATTCTTTTGTGGATAGACATGGCGATGGAGTTAAAAGATGGTCATTAAAAGTCAAGGACGTAAAAAAAGCATTTGATGCCGCAATAAAAAATGGCGCAATTCCTGCCTGGGAGCCTAAGAAAACTGAAAATGAGCAAGGCTTTATTGAAGAAGCAGCACTAAAACTTTATGATGATGCCGAGATTGTTTTTGTGAACCGTGATAATTATAAAGGAATATTCAAACCTGGATATGGAGAACCCATTCAAAAGATTGATATTGTTACTGAAGAAACAGGACTGCAGGCAATTGATCATATTGTTGGAAATGTACGAATCAATGAAATGGATCTCTGGGTAAACTATTTAAACAAAAGTTTGAACTTTGAAACGTTTATTGATTTTGGTCCAGGTGATATTTCAACACAATACTCAGCACTTCTTTCAAAAGTTGTGCGCTCGACTGAAGGCCCGGCTATAAAGAATCCTATTAATGAGCCCTATGAAGGTTTAAAGAAGTCGCAGATAGAAGAATATATTGATGAGTATCTTGGATCAGGTATCCAGCATGTTGCAATTATAACAAACGATATTATTAAAACTATTGCTGCAATGAGAAAAAATGGAATGGAATTTCTATCCGTTCCCGATACTTATTATGACACCTTGAAAGAAAGAGGTTTTGAAGTTACTGAAGACATAAGTGAACTAAAGAAATATGGAATTCTTTGTGACATAGAAGGAAAGGGGTATTTGCTTCAGCTCTTCACCAAACCGATTGGTGACAGACCTACATTTTTCTATGAAATAATTCAAAGACGAAAAGGGGCGCAAGGTTTTGGGCAGGGCAATTTTCAGGCTTTGTTTGAATCAATTGAAAGAGATCAAGCTCAACGCGGCAGTTTAGATAGAGAAAAATGAATCAAATAAAATTATTTATTGGAGTTTTAAATGCCTTTTTATGTTAAAGTAGGAAACGTTCCACCAAAACGTCATACAACTTTTTATAAGGAAGATGGCAAATCACTTTACAGGGAAGAATTGTTCAGCACAAAAGGATTTTCGGGGATTTATTCAAATAAATATCATCTGTACATGCCTCCGCAGGTTGAGCAGATTGGTGAGGTAAATCAGGGTAAATCATCAGATTGGCCTAACGCTCCCTTACAGTATTATCACTTCTTTACTGATAATAAAAAAAGTAATGGAAATTTTCTTACTGCACGGAATGAGTTTCTGAAAAATGATAATTGTGTTATTTCAACAGCTCATCCAACTAAGGACACAGAAATATTTTTCCGTAACAGTTATGCACACGAACTAATATTTATTCACCAAGGTACCGGTGACTTTCTTTCAGAATATGGACATCTGCCTTTCAAAGAGTGGGATTACATAATGGTACCTAAGGGGACTACTTATCAAATTAAATTCAAAAATTATAAAAAGGCAAAATTATTTATTGTTGAATCATCAACTCCGTTTGACATTCCGAAGCATTTCAGGAACGAATATGGACAGCTTACTGAAGAAGCTCCCTATTATGAGCGTGATTTCGGTGTACCGGAATTTATGGATCCAATAGATCAAAAAGGAAAATTTGAACTTTTATTGAAGGTTAGAAACAGAATTTTTAAATATATTCTCCCGCATCATCCATTCGATGTTGCAGGCTGGGATGGTTTTCTCTATCCATACACTTTCAATATTAAAGAATATGCACCAAAGGTAGGAAAGATACATCTTCCTCCTCCGGTTCATCTAGTTTTTACAACTCAGCATTTTGTTGTTTGTAACTTTGTTCCTCGATTGTATGATTTTCATCCGGATGCAATTCCTGCTCCGTATTATCATTCGAATGTAGATAGTGATGAAGTTCTGTATTACGTGCACGGAAATTTTATGTCGAGAAAAGGTATTAAAAAGGGCTCAATAACTCTGCATCCTATGGGTATACCGCACGGACCTCAACCAGGTAAGACGGAGGCTTCGATAGGTAAGAAAGAAACAGATGAATATGCAATTATGATTGATACGTTTGAACCCCTACGAGTAACAAAAAATGTGAAGGATACAATGGTGAAAAATTATAGCCAATCGTGGTTGGAGAAGAAGAAGTAAAATTAGTATTAATATTAATATTATAAGAGATAAATGAAACTAGTATCATACACCAAAAAGAAAAAAGACAGACTCGGATTATTTGTCGATGGAAAGATTTATAATCTGCAAGAATGTGCAGCCGGAATGGGAATGGAACTACCAAATCGAATGAGAAGATTTCTAAGAGGTGGCCATGAACTTATGAATCTGGCAAGACAAATTGAACAAGAAATTAAGGACGGTAAAATAACCTCGTTTGTGACTGGTGAAAATCTAAAACTTTTGGCACCAATTCCGAATCCACCATCCTGCAGAGACGGTTATGCATTCAGGCAGCATGTGGCTACTGCACGGCGAAACCGTGGAGTTGAAATGATTCCTGAGTTTGATCAATATCCTGTTTTTTATTTTACAAATCACAATGCGATTTTTGGAGAAGGTGAGATCAGAGTTGAAGATGATCATCTGCAAAAACTTGATTTTGAACTTGAAGCAGCTATAGTAATTGGAAAAGCTGGCAGAAACATTTCTGTCGAAGAAGCAGATAGTTATATCGCTGGCTACCTTATTATGAATGACTTATCAGCTCGTGTTCTGCAAATGGAAGAAATGAAATTAAATCTTGGTCCGGCGAAAGGCAAAGACTTTGCAACATCTATCGGTCCTTGGCTTGTTACACCCGATGAATTAGATCAATATAAAATCTCAAGTGATTTTGGAAATAAATACGATCTTCGGATGACTGCGAAGCACAATGGGAAGCAAATTTCTGAAGGTAATATGAAAGATATGAATTGGACTTTTGCAGAAATAATTGAACGAGCTTCATATGGAGTAAGACTTTTACCAGGTGATGTAATCGGATCAGGTACTGTGGGATCAGGATGTTACTTAGAATTAAATGGAACCTGGGCTTTGGAAGCAAAAGAAAAAGGAAACGATTTTACACCGATCTGGCTAAAAGATGGAGATGAGATTGAGCTCGAGATTACCGGACTTGGAATTCTAAAGAACACAATTAGAAAATCAAAGAAGAGCAGATCCATTCTCGTAAAGAAGAAGAACAATTCATAATGCTTCATTACAAACCTAAAGATCTGTCAGTTCCCGAGGTACACAAGTTATTACTTGGCGGTGTTGCACCAAGACCAATTGCTCTCGTTTCTACAATTTCTAAAGACGGAATAAACAATCTCTCACCATTTTCATTTTTCAATGCTTTTGGTGCGAATCCTCCGATAGTTGCGTTTTCTCCTTCACGTCGAGGCAGAGATGCAACTTTAAAAGACACATACAACAATCTGATTGAAACTAAAGAATGTGTGATTCAAGCTGTTACTCATTCTATGGTTGAACAGATAAGTCTCGCTTCAGCTGAATTTTCATCAGAGATAGACGAATTTAAAAAATCAGGTTTTAATTCAATTGATTCAGATCTTGTTAAACCAAAACGAGTAAAGGAATCACCTTTTCAGATGGAGTGTAAATTACTGGAAATGAGAAGTTTTGGTGATAGTGGTGCGGCAGCTAACCTAGCAATTTGTGAGGTTATTAAATTTCATGTTGCTGAGGATTTATTTACGAATGGAATAATTGATCCCATGAAGATTGATTTAGTTGCACGAATGTCTGGTAATTTTTATTCGCGTGCTGGCTCAGGTGTTTTTGAAGTTGAAAAACCAATTGGTAAAAAGTGTATTGGTTACGATCAGATACCAAAGCATATTAAGGAATCTGAAGTTTATGGTGCAAATGATTTAGGTAAGTTCGGAAATTCCGAATCAATACCTGGTGACAATGATGTTAAGGAGTTTATTAAAAATTTGAGAGACGAAAAAATAGAAGATTATGAATCAAGTGAAGAAGCTTTTTTGCGATACCAGAGATTGGATGATTATAAACGGATGATGAAAGCAGCACTGGAAATTAAAGACAACGAGGAAAGATATATTGAGCTTGCGGTTAAATCAGCACTACGATTTAACGATATGGATTTTGCTTGGAAAGCAGCATTGTTTGTGAAAGATATCAAATAAATCTCTTTACTATTAAACAATTAAACTAAACTCACTTTATAAGTGAGTTTTTTAATATTATGAGTAAAACAAAACCACTTTGGACTCCTTCAGAAGATAGAATTAAGAATTCTAACCTCAGAAAGTATGAAAAATTCCTAAATAAAGAATACGGAATTCAATTTTTGAATTATCCGGGATTGCATAAATGGTCAACAACTGAGATTGAGACATTCTGGGGATCAATCTGGAAGTTTAGTGAGATTGTTCATTCTAAACCATATGAGAGAGTTCTTAATAAACGTGTAATACCAGGTGCAAAATGGTTTGAGGGTGCAAAACTAAATTTTGCGGAAAATCTGTTAAGATATCAAGATGATAATACAGCAATTATCAGCAGCAGAGAAGATAAAACCGATGTGAAGCTTACATATCAGGAGGTTTATAGACTTGTGGCAGCTTGTAGTGCAACATTACGAAAGCTTGGGGTTAGAAAGGGGGATAGAATAGCCGGTTTTGTTACAAATATTCCAGAAACCATAATTGCTATGCTGGCTACAGCTAGTATTGGGGCAGTTTGGACATCGTGCTCCCCTGATTTTGGAACTCAAGGAGTGTTAGACCGGTTTGGACAAGTTGAACCTAAAGTTTTATTTGCAATTGAAGAGTATCAATACAATGGAAAACAAATCAACTGCATTGGAAAGATAGAAAAAATAGTATCGAAGATTTCCAGTCTTGAGCGAGTAATTTTAATTCCTGATTTTCAACAACTGGCGCTGGCTAAAATAAGTGAGAATAAGTTTAATATATCTGACTCTAAATATATAAAATTTAATGAGTTATTAGATTTCAGCTCAAAAGCAATATCGTTTGAGCAACTTCCGTTTAATCATCCTGTTTATATTATGTATTCATCGGGAACTACAGGACTTCCTAAATGTATGGTTCATGGTGCAGGAGGCACCTTACTTCAGCATTTTAAAGAACACGTTTTGCATACCGATCTCAGAAGGGATGATGTAATTACCTTTTATACTACCTGCGGCTGGATGATGTGGAATTGGCTGGTAAGTTCGCTTCAAGTGGGAGCAACCTTGTATTTATACGATGGTAACCCTGTATATCCTGATTCAGAAATTTTATGGGAGAAAATAGAGGGGAATAAAATTACAGTGTTTGGTACATCACCGAAGTATCTGTCAATATTCGAAAAGCAGGGAATTATTCCAAATGAGAAATATAAACTTGATTCACTGAGGACGATTCTTTCAACCGGTTCTCCGCTTCCTGAAGAGACATTTAAATGGGTTTATGAAAATGTGAAATCTGATTTGCAATTATCTTCTATTTCAGGTGGAACTGATATTGTTTCTTGTTTTATACTTGGTAATCCTTCTTTGCCGGTTCATTCAGGTGAAATTCAATGTAAAGGATTAGGAATGAAAGTCGAAGCTTTCAGTGATAAGGGTAAGTCGGTTGTCGGAGAAAAAGGTGAGTTGGTCTGCACAGTACCATTTCCTTCAATGCCGGTTTACTTCTGGGATGATGAAAGTGGAGAAAAGTATCGCAAAGCATATTTTGATAAATATCCGGGAATATGGACACACGGTGATTATATAGAAATAACAGAGAATGGTGGTATTATTGTTTATGGTAGATCTGATGCAACTTTGAATCCGGGTGGTGTTCGAATTGGAACTGCCGAGATTTACAGAATTGTCGAAGGAATGGAAGGGATTGCTGACAGTATAGTTGTTGGTAAACGATTTAATGGCGATGAAAAGATAATTCTATTTGTTGTGTTTAAAGAGAATATTAAGCTTAATCAAAAAATTAAAGATGAAATTAAATTACAATTGAGAAAAAAAGCTACACCCCGACACGTTCCCGCTGAAATATTTGAAGTAAAAGATATTCCCAGGACGATCAGCGGGAAAAAAGTTGAGATAGCTGTTTCGAAAATTCTGAACGGGGAAGAGGTTGAAAACAAAGATGCACTTGCAAATCCGGATTCTCTAATACAATTCTATAAATACGCAAAGAAAAAAAATTAAACGTAAAGGGCACCACCGAAATCCCGCCTGTGCCTTATTGTAATTTTACTATCCTCACCTAAGAATTTAAATATTGCAATGCAGGCTTTCCGGGCACCGTCATCATCGTAGTTTCTCTCTGTTCTGATAATATCAATCAATTTAGTTAAAGCTGAATCAAAATCTTTTTTTCTAATGTTCTCAATGGCTGTTAAATATTTCTCTCTTACTTCAGAATCAGCAAATGAACTTTGGTCCCGCTGCAGTAAATTTGCTAGAGTATTTATTGCATCGGCAAGTTCAATATTTTCCAAATTGCCATCTACTTTTTGTATTAATCGCTTTGCTTCCTTTATGTCATCGAAGAGTAAAATTTTGGCAAGAAGTACCTTTACTTCACTGTTATTAACGTCACCTTTTTGAATTTCTTCGAGCATCACCTTAGCTGTTACTGTATCGCCATTCTTCAATATAATTTTTGCATGATCTATTTGGTCAGCAAATTTGCTTGGGATGGATTTTTTCAACCAATCTTTTATTGCAGGTTCAGGAAGTGCACCAGTGAATTCATTTATCACTTCGCCGTTTCTGAAAAGCTTTAGATTTGGAATGCCGCGAACTCCATATTTCATTGCAATTTCCTGGTTCTTATCAGTATCTACTTTTACTAACTCCCAGCTATCTTTGTTTTCAACGGTGAGTCTTTCGAGAATCGGTCCAATCATCCTGCAAGGAGCACACCATTCAGCCCAGAAATCAACAAGAATAGGCTTTTCGTAACTCTTTTCTATTACATCTTTTTGGAAATTTGACACTTCGTAGTTCATTAGTTCAAAAGTATAAGGATTGAAGGTATCTTTTTTTTCGATGAGTTCGATGAAGCAAAGTCAATAAAGATTCAAAAGGAAAATAAAAAGTCTTTTCCCCAAATAAATGAAGTTCTAAAATGAATTTTAAGGACAATAGTTAGCTAAAGATATCGCTTATCGTTCTAAACCAAAAATAACAAGGAATCTAAAACTAACAGGTTCCTGAACAGCCCACACATTTCTCTGTGTTAGGTCAACGAGTGTTTTGCTGTTGTCTGTAAGTTCGGTATTCTTTTCAAGTAAATATGCAAGCGGAAGATGCATTGTTGCAAGCAGCTGCAGTGGACCCCAGCCATAGGCAATCCCGACTGAGCCGGTCATCCAGGTTTCATTTTTGTAGTCGTCACGCGAATGAGATGCGGTGAAGACATATTCATTACCACCATTTGGAATATCAGAGCTGCCGTATTCTTTATTTATAAAACTGTATTTACGCAAAAGCAGTATTGACGCGAGTGCAAAAAAGCGTCCGCTTATGTTGATGGCGGTGGAAGCCTCAAAACCTGTTGCAAAAAATTTATAATTGCCTTGCGAAAAAGACTCCCACGATGAACTGAATCCGCTTTCATAAGGCGATGAATTTCTGATGACCCCGTTTTCTGTTGCACCTATTTCACCATTCCATCGGGGTGATGTATTTGCCATGTCGGTTAATGAAAACTCAAACAGAAGTCCAAAATCGAAATAACTTTTTCCAAAATTATAATTTAGCCAGGGATTTACCTCAATAGTATATTCATTCTCAGAGTCGCTGCTGAGAGGCTCACTATTTGCTTCTTCGACCGTACTAACTGTGTTATTATTACGGTCAGCATATTGTAGGAAAAACAACAACCCCAGATTGGCATCACCAATTTTCCAGAAGCGTATCTTCGAATAGGCACGTATCAGATCATCAGCTATTTCATCTTCGTATCTATCATCGGTGATGTATGATCCGGTGAATTCCGCTCCCGGTATTGAATCCGGTAAACTGCTTTTCCAGAAATATGTCTGTCCGCTTTCCTTTCTGGTTCTGTAGCGGATGGCTGATTTGTGATCTTCGATTTCATAGCTCAACTGAAGATCAAGCTGTCCCCCTGAAAAAAGGGTATAGTCATTCAAGAACCATGCATCGAAATTCTGACTGGAAGTTTCAAATATATGCGCACAGGGAGTAGTGGTCCATCCCCAGGTTAGATGATTCGATACTGTCTCCTGACCATTCTTTGTGAACCTGATTTCTGATTCCGGATGGTCCATATTGTTAGACTTATATTTTGCACTGAATCCGATAGGGTTGCCAAAGAGATAATTTGCATATATAAAGTGAAAATCGTACTGGCTTCTTAAACCATCCGTGCGTGCAGTAACGGGAATCAGTTCCAGAGTTTCATTGTTTCTAACAATACCTTCTACCCGCTGTTCCATATCTATTTGGGTGGTTCCCAGTTCCAGGAAGACTTTTCCAAAAACTCCAAAATTCCATATTCCACCCACACCTATTCTATTCTGAAAAATATACGATGAGGCTCGCATATAGGACCTGATTGCATCCGGATCTCCATTGTATCCATTAGGGACTGGAAAATCGAAGTAGTTGTAGTTGCTTATGTAAGTATCATTCGGACGCTGGTTCAGATTTGTTACGTGTCCCTGCCATGGAATAGTCTGCGGATAGAAATGTGAAAATACTGCACCATTAGGCCAATAGAGAATATCGTGTGGATAAGCTAAATAAGTGTAGTATGGATTGCTTCCTACAGTGAAATGAGGATTGGCGGAAGCGGACGATGAAAGTACCAGCAATAAATTAAATACCAGTTTTTTCATGGCAACTCCCCGATAAGTTTTACAACCACATTTTATTCAAATAGGCACAAAATTTACACCATGGAGAGTCTTGCATTCTGCAGACCATTTGTTGTTTTTCTAAAAATGATGCAGTGTAAAAAGTAGTTTTGCATTGTAATTTTTGCTTTTAGATGATTTCACATCTTGAATAATTTTTTAAAGTTTGTGGGGACTATTAGACAGCGAATAAAAAGATGAATGAATAGTAACCTTTGAACATAAATGTAATTCCTAAAAAGTATCTCTCCAGAACTTCGATAGAGTCCATTCGATTAAAAGTATTGCTTCGAAAATAGTCCAATAGATGGAATTCAGTGAATAGAAAGTAGGGAAAAGTAGAGATAACTGTATAAATAATAACTAACCGTAAGATGAAGAAAACAAAGATGTTTTAGCCAATCCAGATCGCCCGAATCAATATATTAACATCCAGATTAGATGTTAATTGTAAAAAGGTCTGTCAAATAAAAAGACAGACCTTTTTTTAAGAAATAGTAACTAATCTTTCTCTTTTCCAAAAAGTGCAAGATATATAGATTCATCAAGAATATCTGGCATACTCATATGGTTCATAAATGCACCCATACCAGCATCCCAGAAATACATATCCATTCTGAACATTTCTCTTGGAGTGTAAACGGCAATATTTTTATCCTCAATCATTAGCAAAACCTCGATAGGATATGCAGTTAAATGGTCAAGACCCGGACATTTATTTTGTTCGGTTTCATCACCGACAATATAAAATGAAACAGCCTCTGTACGGTTGCGGGTTAATCCAAACAGAACTGCTTTCTTATCAGGTGAAATAACTTCACCAACTATTTTCCATTTCAAATCCTCATCAGGATTTTTCGTCCACCGATATTCTGAGTCGTCCTTTGTTGGTTGAAAACTTTCAATGTTTTTAAACATTTCTAGTTTTAAATTTTCAATACCTTGTGTTCCATTATCATTTTTCTGTGAATAAATTTCCGGAAACTGGTCTTCATCAGTAAAGAAGGTCATTGGTCCAACCATCATAAACATATCCCGTGCGGCTTCCCTTAGATCTTCAGTACTCCTTTTAGGATCACGGATTTCCTCGACGTTTGTTTCCAATTTTAACGAATGAATGCTGGTAATAATTTTAGATTTAAATGGCAGGGTTTTCTTGACTACCTGCTCATAATTTTTGTCATTTAAATCATTAAAAATAATTCTATTAATTGTTTCAGGATCAGCTATTATTATCTGAATACCCTCGTTTGTTTCGTGAACTCCGATTCGTAAAAAAGACGCCACTAAATACTTGTTTCCAAAGGAAGTGAGCATTTTTATGTATTCCTCACTTGTAAAAACTATTAGTTTCCCTTTATAGCCGCATAGGTTATTACCATCTTCCCGAACCTTATCTGGAGTTGATACATCCCGATCAGCAAGTACTTTAAATCCCGATGATTCAATTGATTTAATAACAGATGAACTGATTTTCTCAATATCACCTTTTGCATTTTTTACTGTGAGCATATACATACCATGTTCAACATCGTCGGCATAAATAGCAAAACTTAGAAGTAGAATTGTTATTGCAATTGTTAATCTATACATATTCATTCCCTATTTATTGTATTAAATCTAATAAAAAAGGGCATCTGTAAAGATGCCCTAAGTAAATTTGTTTATTATTGAACTATGCTGAAAGCGTATCCAACTTCTACCTGGAACTGACTCATTTGAAGTTCAATAGTTTGCTGGCTTGGAGGATCTAAAGGATTATTACCTTTTACTTTTCCTGCTGGTGCATACATTAGTGCAATCATGACTTCCTGAGAGTTACAGAACATTTTAGATAATCCGAGTGTGATGTGATGTTCAACTGTTCCTGGAGCTAAAATATTAAATAACACTTCGGCTTCGGGAATTGGTTGTTTGCCATAAGAATAACCACCATACAGAGTCCAGCTTTGTGGTAATTCATACATTAACCCAAACTTAACAATTGTCATATCTTCCCAACCAAAACCCCATCCTTCATTAGTTCCTAAAGGTTGAAAATTTGGATTAGGAGTTCCGTTTGGAAGACTAGGTGAGTTGTTAACTAGATCCATAGGATTGGCAATAGATTTAACTCCGCTGTATAGTATCTGCTGAACATCCAACATTAATGTGAGTTCTTGATTTGGCATTACAGCAATTCCAGCTTGCCAATTTGCCGGAATATCAAAATCTCCCATTTCAGCAAATAATCCTTTGTATCTATCAAATTCACTCATATAGGTTTTGGTTTGAAATGAAGCACCTACTCTTAAAATATTTCCGAACTGTCCCTGGTAACCAACTTTTCCACCAAAACCTGTAGAAATACTATTGCTATTTCCAGTTAAGTTTGCCGGATCACTAGAGAAAGCAGAAAAAGAAGCTAGACCTTTTGCACGAAACTTCTGCCAGGCAAATAAAGCAGTTACACCAAGTGAATGATCTTTAATAAATTCAATCGCATACGTAGCGCCCACAAACAATTGCTCTAAGTTCACACCGGTACTGGGTGAATTTGGATCATAGAATGTTTGGGTTGGATAATCAGTATTCATTCCACCATTTCCGTATACAACAAGTCCAACAGCCATTGTTGGATTTATTTTCCAGTTTGCTCCAAGAGTAGGAAATACAAATAATTTTGTTTCGCTTTCTATTGTCCCCGGAATTAAACCAAAAGTTCCCTGCATTCCTGATGGATTACCAGCTACTGTATATTCTCTCATCGGACTAAAGAATGCAATATTAAAATTATACTGAGTGGGAACGAATGCTAATCCCGCAGGATTTGTAATTGCGCCAAGCGAACTTAGAGGGACTGCCACACCAGAACCAGCTAATGCGGAATACTTTATTCCATAGCCATGTCTGTAGTAACCATCAGTTGCAAAAAGGTTAATTGTTAAAAAAACAGTTGCAGTTAAAGTTAATACTACAAGTTTAATATTTTGACGAACCATTATAGTGACCCTTATAATAATTAGAGTATAGTTAATTAAATTTTCACTTCAGTAATTTCTAAGTGAAAATTATTTTTGCACCTGCAGATTTTTCATAAAATTCCCCTACGGAAATAATTTCTGAAACCTGAGGGCAGAAATCTTTTTTATTTAAGTGAAACATATCAACTGTAGCTTTGCATGCGTACAATTCACCGCCTGAATCATGAATAAGCTCAACAAATTCACGAACTGGAGGAATGTCTATTTTTTCCATTTCTTTTTTCATCATCGAAGTTGCAAATCTGGACATACCCGGAATTGCGCCTAACCATGTAGGCATTTTCAATCCACCGGGCATTCTCATTGCAGCATTACCTACAGTTGCAACACTTAGGTTATCCATTCGATTATTTATTATTGCATCCAGTCCAAAGAATGTAAAGAACAAAGTTGCTTCAATGCCTTCCATTCGTGCACCGTTTGCCATTATCAATCCCGGGTAAACCCCTTCAAGTGAACCGCGGGATACAATGATTGATACTTTTTCAATTGGCTGAGCCATTTTTATTTCTCCTGCTTAATTTTTTTATTTTCAATTCAAAGTCATTCTGAGCTTTTCTGTCTGAAAACAGGCTTAGTGAAGAATCTCATAAATTTATTTTTTAAAAAATTCTTTACTTTATTTCATTAAGAATGACTGCTATCTAATTATTAAATACAGCCTTTTGGTTTTGGAAGACCTGCAATCTTTGCTGCCTTTTTAGCCGGTCCTTTTGGAAAGAGTGCATACAATTCTTTTGTATCAACACCACTTTCTTTTGTTAATTTACGAATTGAAGGTGCATCACCTTTTTCTTCATAAACTTTTCGCATAAAGTTAATCACAATCCAATGGCGATCATTTAGCTCACCGATTCCTTCTAACTTTGCAAATTCCTGAGCTACATCTTCATTCCAATCGCTAAGATTTTTCAGATGACCATCAGCGTCAAGTTCGAGTTGTTTTCCTACTAATTCTACAGTTTCCATTTTTTACTCCTTAATTGATTTGTTCTTTTTTTAGATTTATTAAGTTTTTTTGATTTTCTTCCAGTGAAGCAAGGTTCTTCAGGAATTTTAATCCCACAGCTAAACCTCTTTTTACTTCTGGAGAGTTTACTTCTTTCATCAAACTGAAAAGCGATACCTTTTCATCAACCTTAACATCAATATTTTTATAAACTGCAACGGCATTGTTAATTGCCTGCAGCATATCGGGCTGTGTAAGATTTTTAATTGTGTTCAGAATTGTAACTATATTATCTCCAAGCAGCTTTACATCATTTGGTGTAAAAGATGTAACTACATTATCTCCAGCTTTCTGCAATTCTTTGATGAACTCGAAGTACCCCTTTCTGTCAAACTCATCCATTTTGTTCATTGTATCTATTATTGATTCCCGTACGAGCGGTGAAATATCGTGTAAAAAATCACGAGTACTTTCAAGCTGATCAAATGCTCTGTTAAGATTATTCACATTTCTTAATAGCTTTTTTCCAAGATGAACGATATCTCCTGTTTTTATATGATCGTGAACTTCTTCAAGTTCTGTTACTGCAGTTTCATAGACATCTTTTCCAACTCTGAATAGGTCCTCTTTTAGATCTTCCATTTCCCGTCTGTGTTTTTTCTGCAGTTCAATCTCTTCCAGAATGAGATCCAGTTTGCTATTTATTTTATCAATTTGTGTTTGAGTTCTTACTTCTTCCATTATTAAGCTCTCTTTCCTGCCATAGACATTTGTGATTCGATGGGCAGTTCCAATCCTTTAATAAGAAAATTCCAGTACATCCATCTGAACATAATTTTGCCGTAGTGATTCATTTTCGTTTCCTCAAGTAGAGAAAAAGGACCAACCCCCGGCAGTGGAAATTTTCCAGGCAGTGGTTCAGTATCGTAATTGAAATCAATTAGAATTCCTTTACCGAAACCGGATTCAATGAAGCAGTTAGCATGCCCATCAAATTTTTCATTTGGCTCTCTGCCTTCAACTACACTTAAAAAGTTTTCTAGTAAAATATCTGCCTGGAAATGTGCAACTGAGCCCGCTTTTGAACTTGGAAGATCGGTTGCATCACCAATTACAAATATGTTATCGTAGTCCAATGCTTTGAGCGTATGCTTATCGGTTGGAATAAAATTAAATTCATTGCCCATTCCACTTCGTTCAATTGCATCATCACCCATGTTTGTAGGTATAGTAACTAAACAATCGAAAGGAATTTCTTCCTCTTCCCATGAAACAATTTTTTTATTTTCATTATCAACTCTAGCAATTCCAAATTCGGTTGTAAGTTTAATATTCTTCTTCTCCAAAAAATCACCTAAAATAGCTGAAGCTTTTGGCTGTGTAAATGCACCCGGTAATGGAGTTACAAACTGGATATCAACTTTATCTCGTATTCCTTGTTCAGTAAAAAACCAGTCTGCTAGGAATGAAAACTCCAATGGTGCAACCGGGCATTTAATTGGCATTTCAGTAATGTTAATTACCAGCTTGCCGCCTTCCCAATTTTTAAAGAAATCACGAAGAGCGCATGCACCTTCGACAGTATAAAAATCAAAAATGCTTTTATACCAGAGATCTTCTTTCAATCCTTCGGTTTCTTCAGGTTTTATTTTTGCCCCTGTTGCAATTATTAATTGATCATAACCGACTACCTGTCCGTTGGTAAGCAAGACCCTGTTTTCTTTCGGTTCGATCTTTTCTATTTCAGAATTTATTACGTTAACGCCGGTAGGGAAGAAATCCCTTTTTGGTTTAATTACATCTTTGCAAGTGTAAATGTTGAATGGAATGAATAGAAAACCAGGTTGATAGTAATGAGTTTCGTGCTGATCAACTATAGTAATCTGCCATTCATTTTTATCCAGCACATTATGTAATTTATTTAACATCATTGTGCCCGCTGTTCCGGCACCGAGTATTACTAATTTTTTCATCTTTTCACTTTTATTTTTTTGATTGATTTTATTTTTTGTCCTTTGACCCGACTACTGACGGGGTGGAATTAGCTCTTTCAATTTTTCCTTAAGACTGCTGCAATCGCTAAAACTGTTATATACTTCACATTCTCTACAGTCTCTGTCTCTGCAAACATTTTCTTTATGATTGTGCATCCAGCACGGCTTATCATAACTTGTAAATGCTTCGCAGTTTTTTCTGTCTTTTTCACTGCATTCTATTATTGCCCAGCAGGGAATAATAGCAAGCATTCTTCTTATACTTTCAATCCCTACCTTGTTACCATTTATTGCTCTTCTAAGGCACCTAATTCTTTCAAGATCCATTTCCGAATACAATCTGTGTTTGCTGGATTTTTTGAATGGAATAATCAATCCTTCGTTTTCATACATTCTTAGCGTGGGAATTGAAATTCCAAGTAATCTTGCCGCTGTGCTAATCGTGTAAACGGGTTTATTTGATATTTCTTTTATCATTTTTCTTCTATTAGATTTCTTGTACTACTCATTACCAATAAACCTGCCATTACTCAATATAAGGTTTTTATTTGATTATGAGTGATATTCGATGTTTTGCTTTTCAAAAATGGGAGAGAATGAAGGGTTGAATCTTAAAATTAAGAATAGGGACCAATAGAAAATATTTATCTTAAATAAAGTTGATAGAAAATATTATTACCAGCAAATTAAGTAATGGAACATAATTAATATTTAGTGAATTCGAAAGCAGTGCTAAATGTATTATTATCAAACACTATTTGCGTCTAATTGGGAAATTTTTGGCACCAATATTCCTTAGTAATTATAAAGTTGTTTTATAACTCAAATAATATTTTTATAATTCAACGTGTCATTTGGGGATAGATGCTGCGAGAACTTTTTCTACTAAAAAGTAAACAAAAACAGGAGACACATATATGTGCAGCAGTCTATTAAAAACGTTCGTTTTTCTTTTCTTCTTTTCTTCAATTTCTTTTTCCCAAACCTACGGAACAAATTATAGCTTTGGTCCAAAATTTCATGGCGGTTTAAACTTTGGTTATAATGGAGGATTTGGCGGACAATTAAATTTTACTATTTCCAGTTTCCAAAGTGGATTTCCATTAAGTGCACGATTTGGAGTTGGCTATACATCAGTTGAACCCGGAAAATCTGATGAAGCCCGAAGAGTTTTCATTAATAATGCAACAAATGGCACACCGCAGGAAAGAGGTTGGACATGGGATTTGAGATTTGACATGTTGATTCCCTTAAATGTATTTAATAATTCACACATTTATCTGGGTCCACGATATTCAATGTTTACAGCTAACTTTAATTATGTTGGGGGTAATGAAGATTTTGATGTAACAAGCAACCAATTTGGATTAGGCGGCGGATTTGAAACCCAGTTTCCACTTGTTCCAAATCTTTATATGGTTTTTGGCGGTGGCGCCGATTACTTTTTTGAAAGCACATTAAAAGGTCACGATACTTCCTACAGTCCAAATGGCGATGATGTAAATCCACGGGAAGACTATACATACAATGATGCAGACAATGCAGTAAACCAACCTAAAATTGTACCTAGGTTTATGATCGGAATTAATTACGGATTTTAGTTTCTATTCGAGCTAATATTTTTCATTTCTACTAGCCTTCACTAACGTGAGGGCTTTTTATTTAACAACAATTAGCAAATAGCAACAATACTTGATTCTAACAAGTAATTAATGCAATTTTAAAGTAAGCCTTGAGAGAAACGTGTGAGTTGCCGTTCTCTTTAATCTTGTCCGAGATGCTGTGCTTCCCTCAAGAGTTATTCTTTAAACTTACTTCATCCATAGAAGCAGATGATTTAAATGATATACATAAAATTGCTACGAGTGATTATAACTATATAATTAAAGCAGAACCAACAATTTCAGGAAAGATATTCAGTTCGATCAAGAAAATGTTATTAATATATTAATCTCACCCTCTCAAGGTGAAAACCCCCGCTCTATCAAAAACTGTAAAAGCGATTAAAGAGGGCGGGGGACTTTTATTTGAAACATAATCTGAGCTTTACTTGATTCTCACCTAAAATTTATTAGTTTAGAAAAAGTTATAAGAATTTTATTCCCGGGGAAAAACTGGCAGCACTGCACATTTCCTCTGACATTATTGATTCCCCATAAATAAGGCAAAAAAACAACTGAGGAGACTGCCATGAAAAATCTACTTTTCTTATTAATTTCATTCATCTTATTGCAATTTGCTGCATGTACTGGCGAACCGAAGGTTGATCTTGAGTCGGAAAGAGCTAAGGTAATGCAAGTACTGGATAATTTTGTTTTAGCTCACGAAGACCGAGACCTCGAATTACTTCTTTCATGCTTTTCAGAGAAACCGGACATCATGATTCTTGGTACAGACGAGGATGAACTCTGGGTTGATAAAGTCTCAATGGGCGATGCTCAAAAAAGAGCTTACGAAACTTTCAACACGGTAAATCTCTCCGTCAGGGATAAGATTTTAAAAATGTGTAATACCGGTGATTTAGCATGGTTTTATATGAAAGTAAACTGGTTCGTTGAATCAGATGATGAGCAATTTACTTTTGATGGTATAAGAACAACCGGTGTGCTTGAAAAAGAAGATGATGGTTGGAAAATTGTTCAAATACATACTTCCATGCCAGTGAAAGGACAGGCTGTTAGATATTAATAAGGTTTTTGTACTGTCTGATTAATAGCTGATTTTAAGTATATATTTGTATTTATTTTAACAATTTATGACATTTGAATGATCGATAATCTAATTTACTGACCAGCTGGTCAGAATTTGTCCTTCACAATTTTCATTTTAGCCGGGCCTTACTTATATTTGCGCCATTCTCAATAAACAGGATTCTCATAACTTATGCAAAAACAATACGATATCGCAGTTTTAGGCGGTGGCCCTGGAGGCTATGTTGCAGCTATCCGTGCAGGACAGCTTGGATTGAATACTGTTGTAATCGATAAAGATAATCTTGGAGGAATATGTCTTAATTGGGGATGCATTCCAACAAAATCCTTGCTTAAAAATGCAGAGATATTCGATCAGATAAAAAATCATGGAGATGACTTTGGAATAAAAACTGAAAAACTGGATTTTGACTTTAAAAGAATCATAAAGCGAAGCCGCGATATTTCTGAACGCATCTCAAAAAATGTTGAAATGCTGGTTAAGAAAAATAAAATCGATCGCATAAGAGGTTTTGGCAAACTTACTTCTAAAAATGAAATTGAAATAAACGATGATAAGGGAAAACAAATTGATTCCATTAAAGCAGATAAAATAATTATTGCAACCGGAGCCCGCCCAAGATCCATTCCCTCAATTCCAGTTGATAAAAAAAGTATAATCACTAGTACTGAAGCAATGATTTTGGAAAAACTGCCAAGAGAATTGATTGTAATAGGTGCTGGGGCTATCGGTGTTGAGTTTGCTTACTTTTTTTCTGTTCTTGGAACAAAAGTTACCATTATTGAAATGATGAAAAACATTCTTCCAATTGAAGATGAGGAGGTCTCAAAAGCTCTTGAGAAAAATTTCAAGAAGAAGGGAATAAATATTCTAACAAATGCTACAGTAGAAAAAGCAGAAGTTAAAGCCAAAAAAGTATTCCTTACTGTAAATGTAAACGGCGAGAAAAAAACATTAAATGCAGATAAAGTTTTAAACGCAATTGGTGTTTTAGGAAATGTGGAAGATATAGGATTAGAAAAGTTAGGTGTACAGGTAGAAAAAAATCATATTAAAGTAAATAAAGAAAATTACGAAACAAATGTACAAGGAATTTTTGCGATTGGTGATGTAATTGGTCCTCCCTGGCTGGCTCACGTTGCTTCAGCAGAGGGAATTCATTGTGTTGAAAGAATTAAAGGAATAAATCACCCACCTATTAAATATGAAAACATACCCGGCTGTACCTATTGCCAACCCCAGGTTGCTAGTGTTGGATTAACAGAAGCAAAAGCGAAAGAAGCAGGTTACAAGATTAAAGTTGGAAAATTTCCTTTTATGGCAAGCGGTAAAGCATTCGCTATTGGAGATCGGGAAGGTTTTGTTAAAATTATTTTTGATGAAAAATACGGTGAAATCCTTGGTGGGCATATAATTGGGAGTGAAGCTACAGAAATGATTGCAGAAATTGTACTTGCACGTTCACTCGAAGCAACCGGAGAATCATTAATTAAAACTATTCATGCGCATCCAACACTTTCTGAGGCAGTAATGGAAGCTGCGGCAAATGCTTATGGAGAAGCAATTCATATTTAATTGGGAAAAATGGAAAGTAAAACTTTGATCTATTCAGATCTTGATTTTATTGATTATAAAGAAGCCTGGGATCTTCAGAAAGAAATTTTTAACAAAAGAGTAAAAGGAGAAATTGAAGATATTCTTTTTTTGCTTGAGCACCCGAATACATACACACTTGGTAAAACTGCCGACAGAGAAAACTTAAAAGGTTCACAGGACTTTTTGGAAAATAATCAAATATCTGTCTACGATATTGACCGGGGCGGTGATATAACCTATCACGGACCAGGACAAATTGTTGGGTATCCAATAATTGATTTGAACAACTGGCAAAAAGATACTCATAAATATCTTCGGGCTCTTGAAGAAGTAATAATTAAAACATGCAGTGAGTATAATTTAAAGTGTGAACGAAATCCAAATCACACTGGGGTCTGGATCAACGATCGGAAAATTGCAGCTATTGGTATTAAAGTTAGCAGATGGATTACAATGCACGGCTTCGCTTTTAATATAAATACGGATTTAAACTTATTTAATGGAATTGTTCCATGCGGAATACAGGATAAATCTGTTACTTCATTAAAAAATGAATTGGGAAGTGAAATAAACATTTCTGAAGTAAAAGAATTACTCGTAAAATACTTTAAAGAGATCTTTACCTATAATAATCTTATTCTAAAAGATAAAGCAGAAATAACAAATATAAACTTTGTTAAAAATAATTTTAAGGTTTTTTAGTGGGAAAAAGAAACAACAGCAAGACAATTAAAACTGTAAAAAATAAAACAGTACGCAAATCATCTGATAATAAACTAAATAGAGCAAAAAGTTCCGATAAAGATTTTATGGGTTTTGAGAAAAAACAGTTGATTGATGTTTTAAAGATGATGATTCGTTCCCGTTACATTGATAATAAAGCAATGAGATTGCTTAAACAGGGAAAGACTTTTTTCCATATTGCAGCAGAAGGTCACGAAGCAGTACAAATGGCAGTTGGTTTGCACCTAGATCCAAAAAAAGATTGGCTTTTTCCATACTACCGTGATCTTGGAACAGTTTTAATGGCTGGCACAACTTCCGAAGAAGTATTCCTTGGAACATTTGCAAAAGCAACCGATCCTGCCAGTGGTGGCAAGCAGCTACCTGTCCATTGGGGCATGACAAATGCTCAACTTCCATCTCAATCTAGTCCAACCGGAACTCAATTTCTGCAAGCAGTAGGAACTGCACTTGCTTCCAAAAGAAGAGGAATTAAAAATGTTTCTTATGTAAGCAGTGGTGAAGGAACAACCAGCCAGGGTGAATTTCATGAAGCTGTTAATTGGGCAAGCAGAGAAAAACTTCCGGTTCTGTTTATGATTCAAAATAATCGTTATGCAATTTCTGTTCCGGTAGAACATCAAACTGCAGGTAAAGATGGTTCTGTTGCAGAAATGATGGCAGGATTTCATACACTTTTCAGATTAAGAATTGACGGAACAGATTTTTTCGAATCCTACAAAAAAATTAAAGAAGCAATTGATTACATAAAAAGCGGTAAGGGTCCTGCATTGATCGAAGCAGAAGTTGTAAGGCTTCAATCTCATTCGTCATCAGATGATCAGAAAAAGTACAGAAAAGATGAGGAGCTTGAAAAGGATAAGATGAACGATCCAATTGAGAAGTTTGAAGAGATATTGCAAAGAGAAGGTTTATTGAGCGAAAGCAATTACCAAAAAATCAAGGAAGAATTAAAAAAAGAAATTGATGAAGCTGCAGATAAAGCTTTTAATGCTTCTGATCCTACTGCGGAAGAAGCTGCAAAATATGTTTACGATGAAAGTGGTTTTAAAGAATCACTCGATTATGAAACTACTGAGCCATCCGGGCAAAAAATTGTACTTGTTGATGCAGTGAATCACGCTTTGCATGAAGAGATGAAAAAGAATAAAGATATGTACATTTTTGGTGAGGATATTGCCGATAAGAAAGGTGGTGTATTTACAGCAACTAAAGGATTATCGACTACTTTTGGTGATGACAGAGTTTTCAATTCACCGCTTGCAGAAGCAAGTATTTTGGGAGTTGCAAACGGAATGGCACTTGCAGGTTTAAAACCTGTTGTTGAAATCCAATTTGGAGATTACATATGGCCTGCATTTCAACAGATGAAAAATGAAACTGCATCAATGCGTTACCGTTCAAATAATTCATGGGCTACGCCTGTTGTTGTTAGGGTCGCTGTTGGCGGTTACATTCATGGCGGATTATGTCACAGCCAAAACATTGAATCAATTTATGCTCACGTACCGGGAATTTATATTGCGTATCCAAGCAACGCTGCAGATGCAAAAGGATTATTGAAAACTGCATGCCGCATAAAAGACCCTGTATTGTTCTGCGAACATAAAGGTTTGTACAGACAAAGTTTTGCAATTACTGCTGAACCGGATGAAAGTTATCTTTTACCTTTTGGAAAAGCAAAAGTTGTGAAGGAAGGTACAGACATTACCGTTGTTTCATACGGGGTTTCGATGTGGGATTCTTATTTTGCAGCAAAAAAACTGGAAGAAGAATATGAATATTCCGTTGAAGTGATTGATTTAAGAACAATTATTCCGCTCGACGATGAAACTATTTTTAATTCTGTTAAGAAAACAAATAAAGTAATTGTTATTCACGAAGATACTTTAACAGGTGGATTTGGCGCTGAAATAACAGCTAGAATTTCGGACAGCTGTTTTCAATATTTAGATGGACCAATAAAAAGAATTGCTGCAAAGGATGCTCATATACCTTATTCACCTATTTTAGAAAATACCGTACTTCCATCGCGGCAGCAAATTTATGATGGAATAAAAAACTTAATTGAATTTTAATGATGGGAGGATTTTAAAGTGATGGATATCATCATGCCAAAAATGGGTGAAAGTATTAATGAAGGAACTATCATCAAGTGGCATAAAAAAGTTGGTGATAATGTAAAACAGGACGAAATAATTTTTGAAATCAGTACTGATAAAGTTGATACTGAAATACCTGCACCAGCTTCTGGATTGCTGAAAGAAATTAAATTTAATGAAGGGGATACTGTAGAAGTAGGTACAGTGGTTGCAGTTATTGATTCGAATGGTAATGGAATACAACCCAAAGCTGAATCGAAAGTTGACGAAGCTAGCTTAAAATCGGAAGAGAAAATGGAGGAAGTTGTTTCTGAGTCGAAAACTGATAACTCATCCGCAAATCTTGTCAGTATTGAGATGCCTAAAATGGGTGAATCGGTTATGGAGGGAACAATAATTAAATGGTATAAAAAAGTTGGGGATAATATTGGAAAAGATGAAACCATATTTGAAATAAGTACTGATAAAGTTGATACGGAAATACCATCACCTGTTGATGGAACTCTTTCAGAAATACTTATTGGCGAACAGGAGACAGTAGAAGTCGGAACTGTTGTTGCAAAAATTGCTGCTGGATCTGGGGAAGTTGTTCCGTCTGTTACCGATGATAAAATTGCAGAGAAAGAAGAATTTCCTGCACCTGATTCAATGCATGATAATTTTTCAAAGCACAGAGTTCAAGAAACTGAAATACCAAAAGGTGAAGGCGCAAAATTTTATTCACCGTTAGTTCTAAACATCGCGCAAAAAGAAAATGTAAGTTTTGATGAGTTGCAAAAAATAAATGGAACAGGTTTACAGGGCAGGGTTACAAAAAAAGATATTTTATCCTACATTAATAATAGGACTACTCAACAATCTAAAACGGAAAAATCAATAGACGTTAGTAATGAAAAAATCTCAGGTGCTCCAGCACCCTCATTTGGTCCATCAGAAGCTAAAGTACCTGCAGTTGCTGGCAAGGTTGAAAAAATACCAATGGATAATATCCGGCAAAAAATTATGGAGCATATGGTTGCAAGCCGCGATACTTCCGTTCACGTTACTTCTATGATTGAGGTTGATATGACACGCATTCATAATTTTATCCGTGATAATAAAGAGCAGCTCCAGCAAAGAGAAGGAATTAAATTAACTTACATGGCATTTATTGCTCAAGCTTGTGTTAAAGCGATAAAGGCTTATCCTCTTATCAATTCAACTCTCGATGGAAACACAATACTGCAAAAAAATTATGTCAATCTAGGAATAGCAGTTGCATTAGAACCAACTGGTTTAATTGTACCAAATATTAAAGGTGCTGATCAATTAAATCTATTTGGATTAGCTAAAGCGGTAAACGATCTAGCACATAATTCTAGAAATAAAAAATTAACACCT
Source organism: uncultured Ignavibacteria bacterium (assembly GCA_965365225.1). Lineage (GTDB taxonomy): Bacteria > Bacteroidota > Ignavibacteria > Ignavibacteriales > Ignavibacteriaceae > IGN2. The sequence goes on from CBDUAV010000014.1 coordinate 28,993, forward strand.
GATGATATTTCAGGCGGAACCTTTACAATTACAAATTATGGGGTGTTTGGAACAGTTTTCGGTACGCCAATTATCAATCAACCCGAAGTTGCTATTTTAGGTGTTGGAGCGGTAATTAAAAAACCCGTAGTTGTTAATGTTAATGGTGCTGATGCAATTGCTGTTAATCCTGTTGTTGCATTAACACTTTCGCACGATCACCGATTAATTGATGGGATGCTTGGCGGTTTGTTCTTGAAACATTTAAAAGAAACATTAGAAAATTTTGATTCGAATAATATTTAATTATGATTAACCAGCATCAAAAAGCATTTAAAGAAAAAGCTGAGAAAGTAAAAATTCCTTTGGGTAAAAGACCTGACTGGCTGAAAGTAAAGCTTCCAACAGGCGATAATTATTCCGATGTGCGCAACTTAATGCGTGAGCAAAAATTGAACACAGTTTGTGAAGAAGCACGCTGTCCGAATATTGCCGAATGCTGGAATCATCGTACTGCAACTTTTATGATTTTAGGCGATACCTGCACACGAAGTTGCGGATTTTGTAATGTTAAACTCGGCTTACCGACTGAATTGGATTTGGGGGAACCACGAAGAGTTGTAGATGCAATTAAGCAGCTTGATTTGCGACATGCAGTTATAACTTCTGTAAACAGAGATGAGCTTGAAGATGGCGGTGCTTCAATATTTAAAGAATGTATTAGATTGTTGCGTCAAGAAAAACCAGATTGCACTGTTGAAATTCTTATCCCGGATTTTAAGGGTGATGAAAATGCATTTGAAATTATTATGCAATCTCCTCCGGATATTCTAAATCATAATTTAGAAACTGTTAATAGATTATATCATGCAGTTCGACCACAAGCAAAGTACGAGAGAAGTTTAAACCTGATTAAATGGTTTAAGTCGAGGGGAATGAAGACCAAAAGTGGTATTATGGTTGGGATAGGAGAGACTACAAATGAAGTTCTTAAACTAATGAAAGATTTATATTCGCACGGATGCAATATTATGACTATTGGCCAATATCTCCAACCAACAAAAAATCACTTACCGGTTGACCGATTTGTTACCCCAGCAGAATTCAAAATGTATAAAGAAGAGGGATTAAAAATGGGATTCAAAATAGTTGAATCTTCACCTCTTGTTCGCAGCTCCTATCACGCAGACCAGCACGCACGTAAAAACCTGTAATTTTTTTTTAGTGAAATGAGATATTTTCAGCTATAAATTCAAAATAAAACAATTTAACATTTCTTTCATTTTCTCACTCATATTTTATTAGTATTTTCCTGTCTGTATTTCAAACTATTCGGGCATTCACAATAAGATATTTTTACACTCTTCTTAAATGAAAAACTTATTAAGATTGACTCTGCTGTCTTTAGTTTTTGCATTCACTCTGAATCCGGGCGATGAACAGCAATTCCCCAAAATTCTTGATGACGATAATAGTAAATGGACAAATGTTGGGAACATTGGAGTTACAGTTTCAAACTTTGGTACCTATGGACATGGTTTTGTCCTTTGGCCAGATCAACCAAGCTGCGAATTTCCTTTGGGCAGTGGAATTGAACACCTCTTTGATGGCGGGCTCTATGTAGGTGGATTTGTAAGAGGAATCGGGGGACCACTTGTCACTACAGGAGCTGTTGATGCCGCATCGGTTTCAGCAAGAGGCGGGGGATTTGAGTTTACAAATGCCCCCGGTGATTTAATTAAGGAAAGATCTTCACTTTTTGATTCAAGATTTTTTTCTCCTTCAGCTATTTCCCACCAGGATTTTCTAATGGATTTTGTTGATACCAACACTGTTTTTGAAAATGGTGAACCTATCATTGATCACAATCCACTTGGAATTTCAATTCATCAAGAAACCTATGCATGGGATTTTCAGTTCGCAAACTTCTTTGTAATCTTTAATTACTGGATTAAAAATGTTGGCACTAATTATATTGATAGTGTTTTTGTCGGAATGTGGACTGATACAGTTGTTCGAAACACAAGAATAACTGGGAGACCATCCGGAAGTGCATTTTACAATAAAGGTGGAAATGGTTATAACGATTCTATTAAAGTAGCCTACGAGTTCGATGCAGCTGGTGATCTCGGCTTTTCAGATAGCTATATTGGTGTTGTTTATTGTGGATCAGAACCTCGTTTACCAGATTATTTACCTGCAGGCTTCAACGATTCGATTCCAACAGTAAACTTTGTTAGCTGGCAATTTAGAAATACAGATGATCCAAACTTTTTTGCACCGCAAAACGATGTAGATCGTTACGGCAAGATGAGAGGATTTTTTGGTGGAACAAATAGATGGAAAGATGGAATAAATCCTGAACAGATTAAAGGACCCTCAAACAGATCAATATTGATTACAAATGGAAGTTTCTCATCCATTGCTCCAGGCGATTCTATAAATGTTGTGTTCGCAATTGTATGTGCTAAAAAATTTGGACCTGATCCAGCAAATCTTGATACCGAAGAGCAGAAAAAAACACTTTATGCAAATGCAGATTGGGCACTAAGAGCTTACCATGGTGAGGATAGAAACAGAAATGGTATTTTGGATCCTGGTGAGGATTTGGATGGTGATGGAAAAATTACAAGATATATTTTACCTGCACCGCCGGTTACACCAAATGTAAAGGTAATCCCAAAGGATAGAAGTGTTGAAATTTATTGGGATAAACGCTCCGAATTTTCAGTTGATCCAATTTCTGGGAAAAGGGATTTTGAGGGATACAGATTATACCGTACTCAAGCTGGTTTTGATCTAACACAATCGCAGGATATTTTTAATTCGCTTGTTGTACTTGCAGAGTTCGATAGTGCAGCAAATGGAGTTGGATTTGATACAGGTTTTGAATTTGCTGAATTAACAGAACCTGTCACTTTTCCGGGAGACTCAATTCAATACTTTTACAAATTTGAGCTAACTAACCTTTTAAATGGATGGCAGTATCTCTTTTCAGTAACTGCATTTGATGAAGGTGATCCGGATAATAATCTAGAAAGTCTTGAATCATCTCCTCTTGCAAATTTTGATAGAATTTTACCCGGAACACCGGCTTCCGATGATCCTGATTTGCAAATAGGAGTATATCCAAATCCATACTATGGTAATGCAGTCTGGGATGGTAGTTCGGAAAGGTTGCGTAAAATTTATTTTTTTAATTTACCTTCTGATTGTGAAATTACAATTTATACTTTAGCAGGTGACATTGTTAAGCGAATTCAACACACAAACCAGAGTACGAGCTCGGAAATAAGATGGTTTGAAACTTTTGCCTCCGACGGAAAACAAAAATTTGCCGGCGGTGAACACGCATGGGATTTGCTAACAGACAATGAACAAGCAATAGCAACCGGGATGTATTTGTTTACCGTAAAAAACAATCGTAATGGAAATATTAAAACAGGAAAATTTTTAATTGTCAAATAAATAAATAGGAGTAAGTGTTATGCGAAAAATGATGCTACTTTTTTGTTTTCTCTTTTTCAGTTTTGGACTTAAATCATTTGCCCAAACTTATCCTTTAGTTACAGTAGAGGACATTCAATTTCAATCAGATTCTTCATTATTAGCTAATGGTGATCAACCTTCACCGTTAAACGGAGATACAGTACGCGTAAGAGGAACGGTACTAGTCGCCCCTCTTGTAGATCCACAAAACGATAGAAGAGTAATCATCTGGTCTGGAGCTGCATGGAACACATATATTCAAGATGATAACGGAGTAGTTTACGAGATGTTTGATGGAATAACCATGAGGCAGGGAGATACAACTGGTGCAGCGCAAGGGACTTTTTTTGATTTAGTAGATACCGCGCAAGTTGTTGAATTTACCATTGTTGTCGATGAGTTCATTGAAACAACGCAAGGCGCATTACTTGTTGATCCTGTAACCCCAGTTCAAATTATAAGTAATGAGCCAAAACGACCTGACCCTATTGAACTTGAGATATCTGACTTCTATGACAGCCAGCAAAATGTTCTCGCTGAAAAGTATGAAGGAATGTATGTAATTATTAGAAATGTTGTAACTAGCGATCGGAACGTTGCAACAGGAACATTCAGAATAAACGACGGTAACGGTAACTTTATGTATATGTACGATCAATCAGGCTACTTTACATTACGAACATCACACAGATTAACTGGTTTAACAGATTACCAGCCACCGCCGGATGGCACTGTTTTAAGTTACATCCGTGGTGTCATTCAAACTCGGTGGGGTGGTTCAGCACCTGGGTACCATATAATTCCTATGTACCCGGGAGACATAGATATATCCGCACAACCGCCTACAATATCAATGATAAGAAGAAATCTTGCAGAAGTGATGACAAATCAATCCGTTGATATCTCCGCATCTATAGTTGATACTGATGGCACAGTTGATTCAGCGAGACTATATTACAGGATTGATGGAAGTACATTTAACATGATAAATCTTACATCTTCTGGTAGTGATATTTATTCTGGAACAATTCCAGGTGTAAATAGTGATTCAGCGTTAGTAGATTTTTATGTTTGGGCGAAAGATGATTCAGGCAATGTATCTACAGTCCCTCCAAGCCCCGATACAAATCCACAATATTTTTATTTAGTATTAAATAGAAATGTTTCAATACAGGATGTTCAGTATAATCCTTTTGGAACTGATATCAGTGGTTACAATGGTTACTATGTAACATTAAATGGAATTGTTACGGCAGATACTTCGGATTTCCCTGGGACTGGTGTAACCGCTTACCAAATTTATATGCAGAATGGAACTGGACCATGGAGTGGAATAAGGGTTGGAACAAGAGGTAGTTTAAGTAACGATGTTTCTGCATTGGCTCAAGGAGATAATGTTACACTTACAGGATATGTTTGGGACGGTCCCATCTCACCAACGTTTAATGTTACAAGGATTGATAGTGTTACAAGCTTAACTGTAAATTCACAAAACAATCCATTACCTGATTTTGAAGTGCTAGGAACGGGTGATATTGGTTTAGCAGGAAATGGTGATCCAATGAAGGAACAGTGGGAAAGTGTACTGGTAAAATATCTTGATGTGACGGTAACAGATGAAAACGCCGACGGACCACCTAATAATTTTGGTGAAATGTTAGTAGATGATAATTCTGGAGATACAAGAGTAGAATTGGAAGACGGATTTCATAGTTACCACAACCTATCAGATCCAACCAGGCCAAATTATATTCGAACAGGTAACACGTTTGAGGAATTGAACGGTGTAATGTACTACTCATTCGGCAACTATAAACTTGTGCCAAGAAATGACAATGATTTTGTCGGCTGGGTAACTGACGTTAATGAAGCAGATCAATTACCGGATGAATTTGGATTATTCCAAAATCATCCGAACCCATTTAATCCATCTACAATTATTAATTACAATCTTCCAGTTCAGGCGAATGTTACTTTAAAAATATTTAATATTTTAGGGCAGGAAGTAAAAACATTAATTGATAATGAAATTGTTTCTGCTGGTAAACATGAAGTTTCATTTAATGCTAATGGATTACCAACTGGAATTTATATTTATAATTTACAGGCAAACGATTTTGTTCAATCTAAAAAAATGATCTTATTAAAGTAATATGAGATATTGTTGGTTTAAATAAGTATTCTAAGGAGTGAAGCAAATCTAATCTGAAAATTTCTTTATTAGATGCTTCACTTCCTTTTTAAATCAGAGTTATGTTAGAATTTAATTGCTAACATTTATAGCAGTTTAACAAATTTATTTTTGGTGCTGATGATTAAATTGTTACAGGTCATAGTTTATTTTATTTCTGTTTTAATTCTCCTCTCTTGCTCGGAGGATTCCGTTAATAATCCTGCTGGAAATCAACATCCTGATACAGGATTATTTTTGTACCCAGATAGTACAATTGCACCACAACCTAGCAGACTTAGAGTGTACTGGTGGGGAGATGATCCAGATGGATTGATTGCCGGATTTTATATCAATTGGAACAATGATGATTGGAATTTTACTCCTTCCAACGATAGTTTGTTTGCACTCCAAATTGGTGCAAACGATACCACATATAATTTCAAAGTATCAGCTGCAGATGATCAAGGGAATAACAAATACGATGCACAAGTAATACAAAACGGAACTGACTACGGACCTGAACCGTACATTGACGAAAATGAAAACGGTATTTACGATAATGGGGAATTCTACTATGATATCGGTTTAATTGATCCGACACCTGCAGAGTTTAACTTTCCATTAAAAAATTCTGCTCCAACAATTGAGTGGAATGAATTGAGTTTTGTTCCTGATACATCATTTCCGGTTATGTCCTTTGGCTGGATTGCCCAAGATATTGATGGTGAAGAAACCATTGTTAGTATAAACATAGCACTGAACGATACAACAAATTCTGCAAATATTGTAAAACTCGATGGTGAAGTTAGAACGATTACCGTCCGAACT
>CBDUAV010000015.1:0-35347 GCA_965365225.1 uncultured Ignavibacteria bacterium
TGTTAAAGAATACCCCGCAAAAATTAATTCTTCCACTGATTTTAAAAGACATTTTCAACCTTTCGTATCAGTCAATTGCTGAATTTTTAGATTTGCCCTATGGTGTGATTGCAAGCAGAGTTTACAGGGCAAGGAAATTTATTTTTATCAAATTATTTAATCAAAGTATTGATGATATGATATCCAAAAACGGACATAATGATTTGATATTTGAATTAAGAGTAACTTCCGAGCTGCTGGATGAAGAACTTTCAGATGCGCAGAAGATTGAAGTGGAGGAAAAACTAAAAGCAGATCCCATCATACAATCAGAACTTGAAATGCAGGAAAAGATAAAAACAATGCTTGGCAATTCGATCATGAGAAAATATCCCCCTGCAGGCTTAAATCGAAAGATTAAAAAAGAAGCAGAAAATAGGTTTTCCGTAAAGATTTAGGTGGCTATTACATCCTTAACCAAAGCTAAACCATTGCAAATAATTTGTTTATGGGTAACGATAATGATAAATTTGTGTTTGCAATTTGATCAGGTTCACATTTAAATTATGGCAAGATTAAAAAATATAGAAGCTTTTTGTAATTCGTGTAATTCGATACAAAAAATGGAAATTAAGGGAGAATCAACCGGTGAAGATTCTGAGACAAAAAAATGGGCAAAGTGCAAAACTTGCAAACAGGTAATGCTTGTCGATGTTTCGGAACAATTGAAAAATATGAATGTGTCTCTTGATGGAATTGAGAATGAGGATTGTACAGTCTATTCACCAATCAGAACTTTTAAAATTGGTGAATCAATCTATCATGAAAATTGGGATGATTTTGGAAAAGTTATTTCGAAAGAAACACTTTCAAACGGGCAGAGTTCAATTTCTGTTGAGTTCCAAAAATCAGGTTTTAAAAAATTAATTGAATCACTAAACAAGTAAAGCGAGGTGAATAAAGATTGGTTGGCATAACCGTCGGCGAAAACGAATCCATTGATAAAGCTTTAAGAAGATTTAAAAAGAAATACGAGCGCTCAGGTGTTCTTAAAGAATACAAGAAACGTACTTTTTTCGTAAAACCTTCTGTAAAGAAACGAATGGAAAAGATGAAAGCCGTAAGACGATTTCATAGAACAGAAGAAATTTAGTTCTTAACCCCCGATACGGGGGTTTTTTATTATTTCATGCGCAGAACCGGTTCAATTACTTCCGGTTCTTTTTGTTTTGTGTAGTACTTATTCAAATGTTTAACAATTATGTTGTATGCATCATCAATATTGCTGCACATAGAAAATAAGTTTACATCCGATTTGCTTATCATTCCCTGTTCAACTAGCCCATTAAAGTTTATAATTTTTCTCCAGTAGTTTTCATCATAAATAACCATTGCTAATTTTTTCTTCATCTTTGCAGTTTGAATTAATGTAACTACTTCAAATAATTCATCCATCGTACCAAACCCACCGGGGAATATGACAAAAGCCTTTGATAAATATGCAAACCAAAATTTGCGCATAAAGAAATAGTGAAATTCAAAACTAAGATCGGGAGTTACATATTTATTTATAAATTGCTCGTACGGAATGCTGATATTTAAACCAATTGAATATCCTCCGGCTTTTTTTGCACCCTTGTTGGCTGCTTCCATTATACCTGGTCCGCCCCCAGTGCAAATAATAAACCTGTTAGCCATTGTTTCAAGATTCATAGACCACTCAGTTAAACGGCGTGAAAGCTCGACTGCATCTTCATAATACCGGGACATGTTCACAAGCCGTTGTGCTTCTCTTAACCTTCCTGTAAAATTTTCAGTTGATTTTGGATTGAGTGATTTAATTTTATTGTATTCTTTTAAAGCATCCCTTTTAGAGACTAATCTTGCAGAACCGAAGAATACAATAGTATCCATTATTTTATGTTTTCTAAATTTGCTTCTTGGCTGTAAAAATTCTGTTAATATTCTAACTGATCTCCCATCGGATGAGTAGAGAAAGTCAGAATCTTCGTAAGCTTTAGATGGTTTTTTAAATTTTGGCATAATGTTTTAATTAGGAAAAATTGTTATTGAAAGAATAAAGTATGATTGGCTTATATTTACAGGGAAATTTTTTATGTTATTTTACTATAATTATGTGTTTTGCAAAAATACCTGTAATCATTTATATATCAAATAAATTTACAAATACTCCATTTTAAGTCGATGTTGAAAAGAGTACTACTTTTTGTTCTTGTGTATTGCTGTACAGCGTTTGCAGGAAGTTTGGAAGAAGTTTTGCAATCCATTCAATCTGTAATTAATAAACTGCCCGCCGGAACCCGAACAGGAATAATGGTTTACAATCCGTTAACACAGGATACACTGCTGAGAATAAATCATACAGAATCAATGATACCTGCATCAAATACGAAACTTTTTACAACTTCTGCTGCTCTTGATTTAATGGGAGGTGATTTTCTTCTTTCGACAAAATTATTATCGGACGACAGTAATTTAGATGATGGTGTAATCAATGGGAATTTATACTTGAAAGGTTTGGGCAACTCAATCTTTACAAGTGATGATTTAACAGATATGACAGCAAGTTTATCCAGAATGGGAATTATAAAAATAACAGGTGATATTGTTGGTGATGATACATACTTCGATGATGTTTATACAAGAGATGATTGGATAAAAGATGAAAAAGCAAATGTTAAACTTCCTGCAATTTCAGCACTTGTCTTAGACCGTAACCGTACCAGAACGATTAAAAAAAGACGAGGACGAAACAGAACCTATATTGTAAATGTTAAAAATCCGCCTTTGCATGCTGCTAAAAAATTAAAAGAGACTTTAGAAAAAAATAATATAGAAGTACTAGGCGAAGCTTCATACTATGAAACACCTCTTACCGCAAGCTTGTTGATTGAGAACTCTGTTGAGTTAAGAGAAGTTATAAACTTAATTAATAAAAGAAGCGATAATTTTTTAGCAGAATGCTTATTTAAAACAATCGGAGCAGTTGCAAGCGGTAAGCAGGGTAATTCATTTTATTCTACTCAGGCAATATTAACATTTATAAAAGATAATGGAATCTATTCAAAGGGAACTGCAGTTGTTGATGGCTCCGGTATTTCGCGTTTCGATCAGGTAACGCCGGGTGCAATTATCGGATTGCTTGAAAAAATGTACTTCGACATAAATAATTTTGAAGATTTTTATAATTCACTCAGCATTGCCGGTGTGGATGGAACACTTGATGATAGAATGATTGGAACTCTTGCAGAAAATAATTTTAGAGGAAAAACAGGAACATTAAACGGAGTTTCTTCCATTTCGGGTTATTTAACAACCGCTGGAGGAGAAGATTTTATAGTCTGTATAATTTTTGAATTCAACAGCGGTCGCTGGAAAAATTATAGAAATTTACAGGATGAAATAATTGAAGCACTTTCAAATTTAAATGAAGAAAGCCCTGATGGTGTTATACTTCAGGGCTTAATTAACGAATAAATTTTTTTATGATTATTCGCCTTCGGTTTGAGGGGGTAATTGATTTTGCTGTGGAAGTGTTGGTGTCTGCGGTACATTTTGTCTTCCCGATTCCTGAATAATACTTCTCTGCTCCTGTGTCACTTTACCGGGTAAAAAGAACAGATTTACAACAATAGCTATTACTGCAACTATTCCCCCTAACCACCACGTTGCCCTGCTTAAAAAGTCTGCTGTTCTGCGCGAACCGAACATTGCACCCATGTTACCGGCTCCGCCAAATGTACCTGCTAATCCTCCACCTTTGCTGGATTGCATTAAAATTACGACAATCAGTAAAACTGCTGCCAATCCACCTATAATAACTAAAATACTATACATTAAATTTTTTCTCCTGTTCTAAATCTTCACTTAATAATATCTCATTTATCCAGAAAATCTGTAGCGGGGGAGGGATTCGAACCCCCGACACGTGGATTATGATTCCACTGCTCTAACCGACTGAGCTACCCCGCCCTAATTTTCCCTGCTAAATAAGGGTGCAAATATAGCCACAATCGGTTTTATTTTCAAAAAACACTTTCAGTCTATCATAAATTAAAGCTTATTTCGAATATTAATTAAGTACTCATTTCTGAACATATCGCCATCATTACTCTGGAAATTTTTAACGGGCAAACCGTCTTGCTGAAGCATCTGGTTTACGTTATCAATTCTTTCAATCGGATCGGGATGAGTTGATAAAAATGTTTCTATTTTACTGCTGCTTGAATCAATCAGACCGTCAAATTGTAGCTTTTCAAAAAAGAATTTTACTCCACCCGGATAATATCTTGTATCCTTTAAATATTGATAAGAATCATTATCAGATTCCTCTTCATCACTTCTTGAGTTAGCAAGAAATGCCAGTCCCACAAAAAGGTTTGCAGCAATTTCTGCTATTGTGGATGGATTTTCACCAAGCGCAATTCCCAACAAGATTGAAACTCCATAATATCTTGTTAATCGCTGCGTGCTGTGCCGCTCTTCTACGTGAGCAATTTCATGCCCAATTACACCTGCGAGTGCGGCTTCAGAATCAAGATAAAGGAGTAAACCTGTGTAGAGATAAATATATCCTCCTGGCACTGCAAAAGCATTTAGTACATCCGGGTTATCTATTATTTCAATTTGATAATTAAATATTTCCTTGTTTTCTATTTTTGAAGATGCAAGTATGTGTTTGAAAATTCGTAAAGTTATATATTCTTTAATTGTTGGATCGCTGATATATATCGGATATTCAGCGGGATTGCTTCTAATTTCCATATCCAGCTGCCTGCCAAGCTCAACATCATCCTGCTTAGTAAATAAATTAATGCTCTCTAAAGTATCACAGCTTTCTAATAAAGTTGCAGAGAAAATAAATACAACTATTAAAATTTTTTTAAGATGATTCATCCTTAATTTCTTCCAATGTTTTCCAAAAACTATCCAATAATTCATTAATTCCAAACCCGGAAACCGAAGAAAAGATAATCGGCTGAGTTTTATTTTTTCTAAATCTAAATTTTGAAATTTCGGTTAATTCTTTTTTATCAAATAAATCAGCTTTGGAAAATGAAATAAGGATTTCCTTTTTAACAAGTTTAGAGCTGTATTCTTTAAGCTCATTAAAAAGCACATCAAAATCATTTTGATAATTTTCGGATGTAATATCTATCATAAATAAAATTATTCGTGTCCGCTCTATGTGCCGCAAAAATTGATGTCCCAAGCCTTTTCCTTTATGAGCACCTTCAATTATTCCGGGAATATCTGCCACTGTAAAACTTTTAAAATCCTTATACTTCACAATTCCGAGATTCGGTTCTAAAGTTGTAAAAGGATAATCAGCAATTTTCGGTCGTGCAGAAGAAATTTTAGAAATAAAAGTTGATTTCCCCGCATTCGGAAAGCCAACTAAACCAACATCGGCAATTAATTTTAACTCAAGAATTACTTTTAGGCTTTCACCTTGTTTTCCTGGCTCTGCGTTGCGTGGTGTTTGATTTGTTGGTGTTGCAAATTTGCTGTTACCCCTTCCACCCTTTCCACCTTTTGCAATAATAATTTTTTGTGAGGGTTTATTTAAATCATACAAAATTTTCACTGAATTAAAATCTTTTATTACAGTTCCAACCGGTATTTTAATAATTACGTCTTTTCCGTTTTTACCATCTTTTAGTGAAGTGCCGCCGTTTTCACCGTTTCCGGCTTTATACTTTCTTTTATATTTGAAATCGAGTAAAGTGTTAAGATTTTGGTTTGCTTCAAAGATTATGTTTCCACCCTTACCGCCGTTTCCGCCCGATGGTCCGCCTTTCGGAACATACTTTTCCCTTCGAAAAGCTACGGCACCATCACCGCCCTTTCCGGAATGGACTTCTACCACCGCATAATCAATAAACATCAGGCTTGTCTGAAGTAGTTAGATACTGCATTTGTAAAATTTACAGCATCTTTAGCATACGGACTAACTTTGTACGAATGAAATACAGATCGTAGGATATCGGAGGCTTCTTTATATGAATCGCAATCCATAATTTTTTCTACAGTATTTGTAAAATCTTCTTCATCTTTTAAAAAGATGTGCGATAAGATTTTTTTTGTTTCCTTTCTGCTCAGGTAACTAAACAGATCTTTTTTCCTAATCTTTTGCTCTTCATCAAATTGTTCGTCGGTAGTATCTTCTTCAATTTCTGTTTCGACAGGAGCAGCTTCTACTACTGCAGAAGTTTCAGTTTCTATTTCATTTACAATTGAATCTTCATCAGCAAGATTGATTTCTTCCTCAATTTCAAACTTTTCTTCTGCTTCAAATGATTTTTCGTCAATATTTGATTTAGGCACATCCTCTTCTTCAACTTCTGATTCAACTTTAGACGTTTCCATCGTTGGTTTATCTGTATCTTCTTCCTCAAGATCTATAAAAACTTCCAGCAATTCATCTTCAATTGAGCTAACTTTCTTTTCTTTTGCAATCTCTTCAGATTCTTCTTCCTCTACTTTAGCTATTTCTTCTTCTACTTTTTTTGGCTCATCTTCCGGAACTTCGCCTTCGAAGTATTCTTCTATCATCTCAGTTACAATTTCTTTTTCAGACGATTCTTTTTTATCAACTTCAACATTATCATTGACTGCTTCGATTACTTCATCAACAATACCAGGTTCATTATCTCCGACTTTTAAATCATCTTGTTCTTTCGAAGAATCCTCTTTTAGTTCCTCTTCGTACAGAGCTAATAATGCTTCTTCCTCTTCCAGGTTTATAAGTTCTTCAACTCCAGCTTTATCTAAATTCTCGGCGTGTTTTTCTGCCAGATCGCCAAGGTTTTCTTCTTCTGTTTCGAGGACAGGTTCTTCCTCTTCTTTTTCTTCTAGGACATCTTTTGCATAAATAGATTTTTTAATTGCATCAATTGTATATTTTTTCTTTGCAGGATCGGAAATTCCTTTACGCAGTTTTAAAAGATGATTAAATAAACTTTTTTCTTTTAGAAAAATTTCTACAGCAACAGGAGAAACTAAATTTCTTTCAATATCGCCGATGTTAAAGTAGTCCCCTATTGAAGCTAATGCATTATGTATTAATTGTTCAGTATTAGATTTGACAAGTTCCTGGTCAATTTTTTTTAGAATTAAATCAAATTCATTTTTCGATATCTGAACAATGTTCCTTTTATTTAAATAAGCAAGTAGTACTTTCTTCAAATGCTCATAGTAATAAATATAGTTAAGCATCATTTCCAGTTCATCAATGCTAACCGTATCCTGATCATTATAAATTAATTGGGACAGTGACCAGTTTGGCCTCACAACATAATTGGCATTAAAAGAAACAGCCTGCAGAATTAATTTTTTTGCATCATCAAATGCAATTCTTTTTGTTTTTTTAATTTCCTGGTTGATTTTTCTAAAATGATCGGAAATTTCTTTGCCGGAGTAATCAAAATATGAATGCTGTAGAAGCTTCTGTCTGTCGGAGTAAATCATAAACTCCAGCTCGGCAGAAATATAGCGCAAAATTGCAGGATGCAATTCGGTCGCGGTAACTTTTTGGAAGGTAAAATGCGGGCCTAGAAATTTTACCTGGTTCAGACAAAAGTCACCAATGAATTTTATCTCTTTTTCAAACATCACAGTTCTCTCTTTTTTGCTATTAAAAGATAAAAAAAATCCCGATTAAAAATTAATCGGGATTAAAAAATGTTCTTTATTAATTGCAAAATAGGATTACATATCTTTTTACACTTCTATTTCTTTTGACTTGAATTTAGCATTAACAAAATCTCTATTCATTCTAGCAATATTTGTGACTGAAATACCTTTTGGGCATTCTGCTTCGCAAGCGTAAGTATTTGTGCAGCTTCCAAACCCAAGCTCATCCATTACAGCAATCATTCTCTGAACCCTTAGGTTACGCTCCTGCTGCCCCTGAGGAAGCAGAGCGTATTGTGAAACTTTTGCTGATGTAAACAACATAGCGGATGCATTTTTACATGCTGCAACACATGCTCCGCATCCAATACAGGCAGCAGCATCAAAAGCTTCACTGGCAACTTCTTTAGGTATAGGAATTAAATTTGCATCTGGCGCTCCGCCTGTATTTACGGAAACATAACCGCCTGCATCTAAAATTTTATCAAACCCTGAACGGTCAACCATTAAGTCTTTAATTACAGGAAAAGCTTTTGCCCGAAATGGTTCGACCCATAAAGTTTCACCGTCTTTAAAGTTTCGCATATGAAGCTGGCACGTTGCAATTTTACGCAGAGGTCCGTGCGGATGTCCGTTAATCACAAGTCCGCAAGTTCCACAGATTCCTTCGCGACAATCACTTTCGAAGTGAATAGGTTCTTCGCCTTTTGATTCAAGAGTATTGTTCAATTCATCGAGCATCTCCAAAAAAGACGCATCGGGTGAAACCTGAACTTCGTAATCAACAAAACTTCCAACGGATTTGGAATTTTTCTGCCGCCAAATTTTTAGTTTTAAGTTTAACTTTTTTGCTTCCATTATTTGTAACTCCTTATCGCTGGTTTCACATATTCGAAATCAAGTGGTTCTTTGTGTAAATTCCACTTGCCATCTCCTGCAAATTCCCAAGCCGATACATAAGTATAATTTTCATCGTCACGTTTCGCTTCACCGTCTTCAAATTGATATTCTTCTCTAAAGTGTCCGCCGCAGGATTCTTTTCTATCGAGTGCATCTACTGCCATTAGTTCTCCTAATTCAAAATAATCAACTAATCTGCCCGCTCTTTCCAAAGTTTGATTCACATCATCTCCGCTGCCGGGAATTGTAACGTTTTGCCAGAATTCATCTTTTAATTTCCTGATTTCAGTAATTGCTTCTTTTAATCCTTTTTCGTTACGTGCCATTCCAACATTATTCCACATAATTCTACCAAGTTGTTTGTGGATATCATCAACAGTTCTTTTTCCTTTAATTGAAAGAAGTTTTTTCGTTATTTCTTTTACTTCATTTGCGACCCTTTCAAACTCAGGATGATCTGTTTTTTCAAAAGCAGGTTTATCGGAGGCAAGATAATTTCCCATTGTGTACGGAATAACAAAATAACCATCCGCCAATCCCTGCATTAGTGCTGAAGCTCCTAAACGGTTTGCACCATGATCTGAAAAGTTAGCTTCTCCTAAAACAAATAAGCCGGGCACAGTGCTCATCAAATTATAATCAACCCAAACGCCACCCATGGTGTAGTGTGGTGCAGGATAAATCATCATCGGTACTTCATATGGATTTTCTCCAGTAATTGTTTCGTAAATTTCAAAAAGGTTTCCGTAACGTTCTTCTATTGCTTTCTTTCCGAGCCTGTTAATTGCATCTTTAAAATCAAGATATACTGCTTCTCCACCTTTTACACCCCTACCATCATCAGTTGCTTCTTTTGCTGCACGTGATGATATATCTCTCGGAGAAAGATTTCCGAATGAAGGATATTTTCTTTCGAGATAATAATCTCTTTCGTCTTCCGGTATTTCATTTGGATGTCGCATATCCCCTTTGTTTTTAGAAACCCAAACTCTTCCATCATTACGCAGTGATTCACTCATTAAAGTTAATTTGGATTGTGATTCACCATGAAGTGGTAAGCAAGTCGGATGAATTTGTGTGAAACATGGATTTGCAAACAAAGCTCCTCTTTTGTGTGCACGCCATGCGGCAGTAACGTTACAATTCATTGCATTGGTTGAAAGAAAATAAACATTTGCGTAACCGCCCGTTGCCAGACAAACTGCATGCGCAGAATATTTTTCTATTTCGCCCGTTAAAAGATTTCTGCATATTATACCTTTTGCCTGTCCATCTATAACAACAACATCCAACATTTCGCGACGGGTAAATAGTTTTACTGAACCTTTATCAACCTGCCTGTTTAAAGCACTAACTGCACCAAGTAAAAGCTGCTGTCCTGTTTGTCCTCTTGCATAAAAAGTACGCGATACCTGAGCACCGCCGAATGAACGGTTATCCAATAATCCGCCGTACTCACGTGCAAACGGTACACCCTGCGCAACACATTGATCAATAATATTACCGCTGACTTCTGCTAGTCGATAAACGTTTGCTTCACGAGCTCGGAAATCTCCGCCTTTAACAGTATCATAAAATAATCTGTAAGTAGAGTCACCGTCGTTTTGATAATTTTTAGACGCATTTATTCCACCCTGCGCAGCAATGCTGTGTGCTCTTCTTGCACTATCGTGATAAGTAAATGCCAATACATTGTACCCTAATTCACCTAATGAAGCTGCAGCTGATGCCCCTGCTAATCCGGTTCCAACCACTATCACCGTGTACTTCCTTTTGTTAGCCGGATTAACCAGCTTCATATTAAATTTATGATTTGTCCACTTTTCTGAAATGTGTCCTTCAGGAATTTTTGATTCTAACTTTATCATTGGCTACCTCCGTAAAAAAAGAAAAAGTAGATTGGCATAGATGCAAATCCAAGGGCCATAATTATCGCGTAAAGAGTTCCAACTTTTTTAATTAGAGGAAAATATTTTTTATGATTCCATCCGAAAGTCTGAAATGCACTCTGAAATCCATGGTTCAAATGAAATCCTAAAAGAATGACAGCCACGACGTAAAGAATTACATACCACCAAATCTGAAAAAAGTTAACCACAATATTAAAGTAAAGATGATCGTGAGCTAAGCCTGAAGGATCGTAAAAATTAAATCTCCAGAAGAATGTTGCAAGGTGCAGAACAAGAAATATAAAAACGATCGAACCTGTTAACAGCATTGTTCTGGAAAAAAGTGTGCTGTTCTCTGCAGCACCACTGATTTTATATTCCGTTCCGCGTGCTTTCTTATTTTCGAACCACAATCTGATTCCGTTAAAAATATGCAGTATAAAAGCTGCAAGCAGTACTAATTCCACGACTCGAATTAGTGGTTTAACTACATCAAGTGCTGAGACATAACCATTAAATGCATCGGGACCAAAAAACAAAGTGATATTCCCGATGAGATGCACAATTAAAAAGATAATTAAAAAACTCCCAGTTACAGCCATAACAAGCTTTTTACCAACTGAGGAGTTAGTGAACTTTAAAAACCAGCCCATTAACAACTCCCTTTCTTTAATAACGTAAAGGAAAAATTAATATTTAACACTAAACATAATTCAGTGAGGAAAAATTCAATACCAGATATGATTTGCATTTCAATACCGGAAAAAGCAAGAATTAAAAAGAATAGAACTGCAATTAATTTGTATGTGAAAATTATTCATTAACCCAAATAAAATCAATTTAAGTAAAATCATAGTTGCTCAATGTTAAAAATTGTCTTGTATATTATTCTTATTAAGATTAAGTTTAGATAAGAATAATTAAAAATTTCAATAATAGTTTCTACAGAGAAATCAAATTGAAAAACATTAATCAATTTCGAAATCTGGTACAGAAAATCTTTTTCACCAACAATCCAGCAAAATCACTCAAAATCATTCCAAAGGTTAAACCACTATGAATTGGTACTCTAATATTTTCGTCTCTATCCTGATTCTGATAACACTTTTACCTTCATATTTCTTAACAGGTCAAAGTAAACAAAATTATGAGTCGGGAGATTTTGAATTTCCAAATTCTGATACCCTGGTTAAAATATACGAATTCCCTCAGGTAGATATTATAGGAAGAAAAACGGAATTGCTTAAAAGATTACCCGGATCAGCAAATATTATATCAAACACTAACCTCAAAAACACAAAACCAATCACCGGCAATGAAATATTCAAAAAAATAACAGGGATAAATGTAGTTGATGAAGAAGGTGTTGGTTTAAGAGCAAATATTGGTATAAGAGGATTGGATCCGGATAGAAGCCGCACTGTATTAATGTTGGAAGATGGTGTCCCCATTGCACTGGCACCCTATGGTGAGCCGGAAATGTATTACACGCCCTCTATCGACCGGATGAAGAGCATTGAAGTACTAAAAGGAAGCGGTTCAATATTGTACGGACCCCAAACAATAGGTGGTGTAATTAATTACATAACCGAATCTCCTCCACTTGATTCAAGAATCTCTCTAAACATTAAAGGCGGAGCGAGTGGCTTCTTCACTGGACAAGCTGGATATGGAACTACTGTTGATAATGTAGGACTTAAGTTCGTGTATTTGCATAAGCAAGCTGATAAGCTCGGAATCACACGTTACAATATAAATGACTTAACTGCAAAGCTGAAAATTCAAAATGGTTATAATTCTACAATCGGAATTAAGTTGGCTTTTTATGACGAAACTTCTAATTCAACTTATGTTGGCTTGACTCAAAGTATGTATGACAACGAAGAATATTTCACTATCATTGCACCAAATGATGAACTGGATATAAGAAGGTATTCCGCAAATCTTACCCACGATTTAATTTTCTCTTCAAGCTCGTTCCTCCGAACAACTATTTATGGTTACACAACTACCAGAAACTGGCTAAGGCAGGATTTTAGTCGAAGTACAACTTCGAACGGAACCGGTGTGGTTTTTGGAGACACAACTGTGCAGGGGGGAGCAATTTATATGAGAAACAGTACCGGTAATCGCAACAGGCAGTTTGAAGTTGCCGGTATAGAGCCAAGGCTGCATCTAAATTATTTACTGGGTGACATTAAAAACGAGCTTGAAAGTGGAATTCGCTTCCATTATGAAAAAGCTTTTGAACAAAGAATAAACGGGGATAAAGCTAATGCAAAATCCGGTGAGCTGAGAGATGATGAGATAAGAACGGGGTATGCTTCAAGTCTTTTCGCACAAAATAGAATTTATATATCACAAAGTTTTATACTCACTCCCGGCTTACGTTTGGAAAACTTTAATTATGAGAGGGACATTATCCGATTAAATTATATTGATACAAGTGTAACTAACAGCAGCAATATATTTGCCGTCATTCCCGGCATAGGATTTAATTATAATATTAGTAACTCATTATCATTTTTTGCAGGAATACACAAAGGATTTGCACCACCAAGAATTAAAGATGCAATTACTAGTGAGGGTGAAGCACTTCAACTAAATGCAGAATCCAGTTGGAATTATGAGGCGGGATTAAGAACCGATTTTGCATCAATTGTTTATTTTGAAATTACAGGCTTTGTGCTTGATTTTTCAAATCAGATTATCCCCGTATCTCAATCTTCCGGTGGTTCGGGAACTGGTTTGGTAAATGGCGGTGAGACTTTACATATGGGAATTGAAACAGGTTTTCGATTAGATCTCCATCGAATTATCAATTCGGATTATTTGATCTCAATCTCCGCTAACTCTACCTTTGTTAAGTCAAATTACAGTAGTGATAGATTTATTAAGGTAAACAACGAAACAATAAACATTAAGAATAATACATTACCTTACGCTCCTCACTATACTTTCACAGGATTGTTCGATGTTTATGCACCCTTTGGACTTGGAATATACTTTTCTGCAACTTATATCAGTTCCCAATTTACAGATGAATTAAATACAATCGATCCTTTACCCAATGGAGAAACTGGTAAGATACCATCATATGTGGTGCTTGATTTAACTGGTAGTTATAATTTTACCAATCTTAATTCCACTTTCTATATTTCTATTAAAAACCTTCTCAATGATAGATATATTGCAAGTCGTAGACCGCAAGGGATTAAAGTGGGATTGCCACGGTTTATTTCTGCTGGAATTGAATTGAATCTTTAAAGCTGATTTAGGGCAAGTAGATAATTTCGATTCAAGCAATTGCTGTCATTATCACTATTCCCAATCGTCCCCTTTTTTATAAATCGTATCTAATAGGGTTATTGTTGCTTTTCATTTTTTTGATTTAAAATCAAACCTTATTTTTAAACAATGAATAAAACAGTTCACAAATTTTACGTTGGTTTATTTTTATTAGTCGGCATCGGCGTAACAATTTTGCTCGCGGTAAACGGATTTAATTATTATTCAACTTCTTTGGAGGAACGGTTTTTTAACGAAAGTCATAATTCGCTAAAGCCTAGTGGAACAATTGGGCACGGACTTGGAATCATTGGAACTTTTATGATGATTTTGGGAGTAGGGATTTATATGGTACGTAAACGCTACAGAAATTTATTCAACCTTGGTTATCTGAAGCACTGGCTTGAATTTCACATATTTCTTTGTTCGGTTGGTCCTGTCTTAGTTTTATACCACACAGCTTTTAAATTTGGTGGGATAGTATCCGTCAGCTTTTGGAGTATGGTTTTAGTAGTCCTTAGCGGTGTGGTTGGTAGATTCATTTACCTTCAGATTCCCAGAACAATTCAGGGAAGAGAACTAAGTGTGCAGGAACTTATTGAAATCAAAGAAAAACTTGCAATCAGAGTAAGAAGCGTTTTAAGTGAGGATACATCTACTTTAACAGAATTTGAGAGAATTTCTTCCTCTGAAAGATATAAATCCTTTAAATTATTAACAGCTATCGGATATTTGCATCGCGATTTTTTTGACATTAAAAGAGTTATGAGATTATTTAAAAAAAGAATTAAGCTGATAGGCATCGACAAAATTCAACGTAAAGAACTTATGAAAGCAGCAAAATCGGAACTAACGATGGCAAGAAGGATTGCTTTTTTGAGAACATCACAAAAGCTATTCCAGCTGTGGCACATTTTTCATCTGCCCTTTGCAATAACGATGTTTGTTATAATGATAATTCACGTTGCAGTAACAATTGTATTTGGATATAAATGGATTTTTTAGGAGAGTAAAATGAAATTCAAAACAATTTATTTTTACGGATTATTAATAATTGCTGCTGTTGTAGTATTAATTATAGTCTCGCAACAAAATTCAAATGAACCAGAAAATGTTAGCTTCAATCAATCACAAAATATTCCTGATGATGAAGTCCACAAGCAACTTCAAAACCAAGGAAGCAACACACCGAGCAGAGAAAACGTTTCCGAAAGCTACAAGCAACAACTTGCAGAACTTAAAACGGCAGTCGAAAAAAATCCTGAAGATACTCTTGCATTGAGAGAATATGCAGATTTTCTTGCAGCCTCCCATAAAATGGATGAGGCAATAACTCACTATGAAAAAATTCTAGCAAAGGATAATAAACGAACAGATATTTACTTCTCGTTATCACTCATATACTACAATAAAAATGATTTTATTAAGGCAGAAGATCAAAATAAAAAGGTGCTTACGTATGATCAGCAAAACCAGATGGCACTATATAATATTGGAGCAATTGCCGCAACTCAGGGCAATATCGAAAAAGCCAGAAAATTCTGGGATCAGGTAATAAAAATTAATCCGGATAGTGAAACAGGAAAACTTGCAGCAGGATCGCTTAATGAAGTTCAATAATTAATTATGATTGAGCCTTTAGTGTATTTAGAATTGCCGAATTAATATTTTCAACAGGTTGTAAAATTATTGTATGTTTTTGTTGCGGGAGCTTTGAATGCTTTAAAACATATTCCAGAACTTTTAAATGCTCAAAAGATGAAAATGACCATTTAAATTTTTTCGCTTGCTCAAAACCATTTTTTATCATTTGAATTCGAAGATCCTCATTATTTAGCACCTTCAAAATCCCGTTTGCTAGATCAAAATGATCTTCTGGATTAATATAACATGCAGCATCCCCACAAACTTCAGTTAAACTGGAATTATTTGAAACTACAACAGGGCAACCATAAGCCATGGCTTCAACCGGTGGTAATCCAAATCCTTCATACAATGATGGATAAACAAACAGCGATGCGTTAGTAAATAAATTGCATTTTTCATTTTCTGATATGTTTTCTTTATAAGATATTTTGCTTATTGTCTCTTTATTTAAACCAGCTAATTTTATTTGGCGCTTTAATGCTTGCTCATCATCACCAACAATAATAAGCTTTTGTTCGGTTCGTTTTGCAATTAATCCAAACGCTTTAAGGGTAGTCTGAATATTCTTCATTCTGTTTATTCTGCCAACGTATAGGATGTAATTACTATCAATATCAGATGTTCTTCTCTCAGTTTTAGATTTTAATCCATCGGCACCATTATAGATAACTTTTATTTTATCATCTTGTATGTTATAAATTTTTTGCAGCTGCTCTTTTGAGTGATATGATGGAGTTAAAATAAATTTTGCGTATTTCAAACCATATTTTAATATCAATTTAAAGTATGGATATTGTTTTTTATGATATTCTTTAAACATCAATGGAATTACATCGTGAATAGTGACAACCTGATTAAATCTGAAAAAATTAATCTCAAGCTGGCTGGTGTTATACATTAAAAATTTTCTGTATTTAAATGATAGATAGTTGGAATATATCAATCGCAGAATATGCCCTTTAAATCTTCTATCGGGAGAGACTTTTGAAGAAATCCATATCACTTTAAAGTTTTCAGGAAAATAAATATCGCTTATGTGTGGGAAACAACTTTTATTTAGATAAACTATAAATTGAAGATCGGTCTCAAGCTGTGTTAGTCCTTTTAATATTTTTAAAGAATATACCCCTATGCCATGAAATTTATAACTAATATTAGTTGCGTTTATAATTATAGTGTTCGATGGGTCTGGAATAAAATTTTTCATGTTATTACTCCTACATTGTACTAACTAGTTTCAAGTTTGTTTCCAAGCCTCTGTATTCATTTGCAACTGCTTGAGGATTTCCATCTAATCTTATTTTACCGCCATCAATCCAGATCAGTCTATCACATTGTGCAACAAGAAAATCCAGATTGTGCGCAACGAAAATTGTTGTAACTCCTTTTGCCATTAGCTTCTGCATTCTAATAATACATTTACGCATAAAAAATTCATCTCCCACTCCAAATACTTCATCAACAAGCAGTACTTCGGGATTGATATCAGTTGCAATCGAGAAAGCGAGCCGTGCGTACATCCCAGATGAATAACTCTTAACAGGTTCATCAATAAACTCACCCAACTCAGAAAAATCGATTATACTATTTATCATTCCATCAATTTCTTTTATTGAATAACCCAGTAAAATGCCAGCCAGATAACAATTTTCCCTACCTGACAATTCTGGTTGAAATCCAATGCCTAATTCAAGTAAAGGCATAATGTGCTTTTTTTCATCTCTGGTAACTTTTCCTTTTGTGGGTGTAATAACCTTGGACAAAACGCGTAGAAGTGTGGATTTACCAGCACCGTTTCTTCCAATAATTCCAACATGTTCACCCTGATTAATTATTAGATTTATGTTGCTTAATGCTTTGGTTGTTTTACCCTTCTTCCCCGCTATCATTGAACCAACAGTTTCGCGCAAGCTTCTTTGGACAAATGTGTGCCTGAGAAATTCAACTTCTACATTTTCAAGTTTGAAGATTGGGTTGTTATTCATTTTACAAGTAATAATAAAATTTTGATTTGAATTTATTTATTAGAAATATGCCGACGCCCAAAGTAAATAGTGCAATGCCAAGTGAAATTATCCAATCATTAAGTGCGGGCCATTGTCCATTATAAATTGGTTTTTGAAATAATGCTGCCAGATACGTAAAAGGATGCAGGCTCATTAAACTTGCTTGCAGTGAATCTGAATCAAAAATTTCTTTGTTAAACAAAATAGGTGATGTAAAAAAAACTAACATCAATACCAGTTGAACAAATGGTTTTATATCTCTGAAAAATGTAAATAGCACAGAACATATTAAGCCTGTTCCAATTCCAAGCAGCGCCCAGGGTATAATTGAAAGAGGAAGAATTATCAAATGAATTGACCATTCTTCTTTAAGAAACGCAAATAATAAAAATGCGACAAAAAAGGAGAACAAAAATTCCAGGCTGGAAATAAACCATCTATTGATTGGAAATGCAAAAACCGAGATGTGCATTTTTTTTAAAAGCCATTCACCCCCGACTATTGATTCCATCATGGAGTTAACAACCTTTTCATAGTAGCGCCAGGGAACCAATGCACTGAATAAAAAAACTGCATAGTCATTTATGTTCATTCTGTTTACAACAGAAAATACAAGACTAAGAATTACAAGAAAAAGTGCCGGCTCGAGAAAATTCCATAGAAAACCTAATGCAGTAAACCTATATTTTAGTTTTAACTGGCTTTTCGCATAAAACCATGCAAAAAGCAACGAACGACGATCAATATTTTGTTGTAATATCATAATTAGAGTAGTGTTTCTTTTATTATTAATTCATCATGTTTTATTTGTTCATTTATTCTCACATCAGAAATTGCGCTTTTCAAAGAAATGTTTTTTACTTTAAATTTTCCTGATAATGATTTACCAAGAATTGCGTAGGAATAATCATCATCCGTTGTTAGGGTAATAATTTTCTCAATCTCCTTATTTTCACAAAGACAAACATCTTCTTCAAAGATACACTCAACATTTTGTGAATCTAAAACAGAATACCGGTGGATTCGAAATTGAATTGTAGCTTGCTCTTCAACCTCATCAAATCCGATATTTAATACAAGGTTTCTTTTTGCGTTTCCAAACCAAAAATAATCAGTATGAAAAATTGTATCTGAGTGAGTATGACTTTCATCACTATTCTTAAAAAAATCTGCGTGATCCTGGAAAAAGTGTGAGAGACCATCAGGCAAAGAAGAAAAGGGATTGATCGATATCTCCTTTGAATTTAGCAATTCATTATAACTTTGCACACCATCAATCAAGAAGTTATGGGTTGAATCGAAACTGTTGAATATTACCTGGCTTTTAGTTCTGTTTTCTGTTTTTTTTCTTAGCACAATCTGAATTGAAGTAAACGGATATTTTCCTCTCATTAAAACTAAGTGTGGAAAATATTTTAAAAGATTTTCACTTAAACTTTTTCCATTTTCAAAACATAAATTGCTTACGTTAGATGGAAACGGTAGGTTCGCAATGTGATTGCTGATAGAAATATATGGGTCACTTTCGGGAGTAAGTCTGATTTGTTGAATGATGCTGTTTAAATACTTAGATGAAAAAATATAATTGTTTGGATCTTTTATGGTTACATCACTAAAGGACAATTCGGTTGTAAAAACATAAACACCATCATTCTTAAGACATCTGTAAACTTCATTAAAATGATTAATGAAGTCTTCAAAATCTCCTATGTGTTCTACTGCGCAGGACGAGTAGCAAAAATCAAAAGTGTTATCTTCAAAATCCAGTTTGCGCATATCCATTCTTAGTGCTTTAATTTTACTTTCATCGTAATCAAATGGTTTACTTAGCTTAATAAATTCATCCGGATCATCTGTTCGTGCACAATCCCAGCTTGTGCTATCATCATACAAATCAGTCACGTAGAGTTTTTTTATACGATTGGAGATCGCGTACAAAACTCTCTCATTTCCGCCACCTAATGACAATCCGATTTTATCATCGTTTAAAAATTCTAACTTCTTTAACGTTAGAAAAATCATTGCAAACTCCCACTGCTTTCTATGGAAGCGTGCTGTTTCACGAAGTTCGTCCTGCACAACAGATTGAAATTCTGGATCGAACCAATCTGCAGCATCACATATTTTACTAATTTCTCTCATTATTTACTCTGTTTAGTTTTACTTCTATTTCATTAATTATTTTTTGAACAGATATACTTTCCATACAAGCACTGTGTCTCATTCCCGTAAGCTTGCATGGTATATCTTCATTCCTCCAGCACGGCAGACATCCAAGTTGTTCTCTGACATCGATGTATGTGCAGTTGGGATAATGCTGGGTGCGAACTTTTCCATCAATTGGTCCGAATATTCCGATTGATGGTAAATCGAAAGCAGCAGCAAAATGTATGAAGGCGGAATCCGGTGCAATAATCAAATTACATTTTGATGCAAGAGCAAACGCTTCTCTGATTGCAAAAGAATCAATCTTAATAGCATTCTCAAAATTAAACCCATCTATACGACTGTTATCAAATAATAATACTACGTAATCTCGCGAAATTTTCTCTACAAGATTTTCCATTAAAGGATAATCCCTGTAACTTTCATCAGTATGTAATTGAATACCGATTACTTTTTTGTCATTTAACTTCATTTTATCCCAAAAATCATTAGCAAATTTCTTTTCATCATATGAAAGTGAATAAACCGGTTTATGATCCATTCTTAAAAGCCTTAATCCTTTTAAGCCCAGTCCTATGGCAAAAAGTTCAGTTCTGTTTTTTTTGACCTTTGGTGCTTTGCGGCTCTCTAATCTAGCAGCGGGACAGTCAGTAAAATTGTACCATTTTGAATAATCGAGATGTGAAAAAGAATCGTCTTCAATATCAACAAGTTTTACATCTGTGTTATTACTGAAAATTGAAAAGTATCTTTTGGGTATTGCAAGATGAATTTCACGTCTGGGGTAATTTTTTTTCATTTCGCGAATTCCGGGTGTCATCATCAGAAGATCGCCAACTCCACCCATTGCACGGGTAATTAAAATATTTTTCGATTTCTTATTTGAGTTCTCGGATTGATTTTTTTTCTGAACCGTATTATCACCAAGCAGTCTTGGAAAGAGTTGTGTATTAGATTTCTGATACAGACGAAGATTTTCAGTGGGAAGGTAATAGTTAAAAATATATACAAAACCCAAAAGTGCCTTAAAGGCAATTTTATTTATCAACCCGATCTTAATACGACGAAAATTCGGAATCTTGAAATAAAACCAGTGTAATAAAAAGATTAATTTATTTATTAATAATACATTTCTGCTGGTGATTAACCTCCATGATTTTTTAAAGGTGGAATGTATTTGAATGAAGAATTTTCTTCTGATATTTTCATCTTTATAGAAGTAATTCAATCCTAAAAAGAGAAGAAATTTATAGTTTTCAGTATCCCCTTTTTGAATTGAATACTGGCTCAGTGAAAAAAATATTTGTGGGACCTGGTTTTTATCTAATATAAAATAAGGGTGTTTAGCAATTCTTTCTAGTCTTTCGATAGACTGCTCAAGATTACCCCTTTTACTAAATACAAGAGCAATTTTATTAACAGCTTCCACTCTTAATTGAGGAAACTTTTGCACACCTAACTTAAAAATTAACTCTAAGTAGGATAATGCTTCGTCAAGTTCACCAACATTAATCAACTCCTCAGCTACGTAAATCGCTGACTGGAATAATTCTCGGGGATAATTTCTATTCTTTTTACAAAAATCCAAAAATTGATCAATTACAATTTTAATAAAATCAATTTCAAGATTGATCGCATTGTGGTTTTGAACACTCCTTAATTTTCTTATGCGTTCAATGCTTCCCCAAATAGCTTGATGCAGTACTTCTTTATCAGAAGATCTTTCCCTTTCAAGCGGGGACATTTCCCTCAACATTGAAGCCACAAGCTCATGCTGCCCGGTATAAGCCATGTATTTAAGTTCTTCAAAACTTATGCTTGTTCTTGCAGGTTCTTTAATCTTTAATAACGTATGTTCGGATGGATTCATGAAAATTCTTTTTTTATTTCACTCATTTCTTGTAACTAAGTTCAAGCAATGATCTTTCACGATTTATCATCTCTTTTATTTCTGAATATCGTTCTTCTGAAAAACCAGGTGGTGGAGGTAACTTAAAAGTGTTGCACAGCTCAATCGCTTCCGCATATTTTCCAATTGCGATTAGGCAATGTAACTCTCTATACCTGCTTTCAGGGTTGAGCTCATCGGATAAAGAAGATACGGTTCTGTATATTTTTATAGCATCTAAAAACTTATGCTGAGACTCGAGTGTAACAGCAAACCAGTAAAGTGCATCGTTATAAATTGAATTAAATATGCCTTCAGAATGTCCGGTCTCAATAGCTCTACTAAAAGCATTAAGTGCTTCAAAATTTTCTCCCAGATGTCTTAAGATCCAACCAGCTCTAAAGTATGAATTCATCCTGCAAATGGCATCATTAGCCAGTTTCGCGGCAAGTAAGTAATAAGAGACAGATTTTTTTTTGTCTGAAGTGTTAATATTTTCTATGCACCAGGCACAATGAAATAACAAATCACCGTGGTCATATTTCCTCTCATTTAAACATTCCTTAAATAGTGAATATGCGGGAAAGAAATATCCGCTATTCTCAAAATTTAATGCCAGTTCGTATTTTGATTTAATTTCATTCATGTTAAAAACTTTTGTTAATGTTTTTGCCCTCTTTAAGAAAATTTACATGTAGAAAAGTTGGTACAGTTTTAATAATATAGTGTTACAACACATTAAAAAGGGACAATTAAGAAGGCCTATTTTCTGTTGAATTTTGAAGGTTAGCTAGTAAAAAATCAGTCTGTTATGGCAGTTTTTTTAAGGGATTTTTTCTCTTTAGGAGTAATGAAATCAAAATCGAGGCTATTATTAATCCTAAAATGTAGTATAAAAAATTGTTTGAAGACGAAGTTTCAAATTTTATCGCGGATGAGTTACCCGATAAAATGAATGCCGACCAGTAATAAGGATTTGCCGAACGGTTTTTAATAAAGTCCAGTTTTGCATTTCTCAGAGCATCTGATTTGCTTAATCCTTTAGTTAAATAATTATAAAAATACTGCATAAAGTACGATGTGTATTTATCACTTACATCCCATAAAGAAACCAGCACACTTTTACTTCCTGCTTCGAAGAAAGCCTTTTGCATCCCGATAATTCCCTCAGCTTCATCTATTCTTCCTAAACCTGAACGGCAGGAACTTAAAACAACTAAATCACTGCTTAAGTTAAGTTGTACTATTTCACCCAACTCAAGATAACCGTCATCATTTTCATCTTTCTGTGGCGAAAATAAAATAAGTGGTTGGTCTTTTAACAAAAATGAGTGACTGGAAATATGAATAACATTGCTTAAGGGTGCATTCTGTTTGAAATTATTTTCGGTTGCATCTTCCGAAAGAAAAACTATATTATTTGTAATTGTATTATCAATACTATTGATTTCTTCTTCTGAATATTCAAGTGGAAACAACCTGATGTTCCTTGCTTGAGTTGGGTCATCGGCAATCAAACCGCTTCTGACACTCAATGTAAATTCAGTGTTATCTATGAAGGGATCACCAATTAGAAGATTTTGATCATTGCTTGATTGAATTTTGTCCTTTTGAATTTGATAGATGGACAGTGATGGTGTGTAAATAATTTGATAATCTTCAATTAGATAATTTTTATTGCTGTAATTGTAAGGACTTTCGTCTTTGGTCCATTCCGTTACTAATAATTCAACCGGCAGCTTAACCAACTCGATCGGAAAGCTAAAAATTAATTTTGAGCCTTTAGGAATTGATGAAAGAAACTCTTTAAACACAAGTTCATACATTGTGTTTGCAGCAAAAGCATTAAAAGAAAATAAATCTTCATTGATATAAATCTCTTCGTTATCCAACCCGGTCTTATAAATTGGGGAAATCGATCGCAGTAAGGATAAGAGGCTGTCACGACCGATTCCATTATTGGCTGTCTTAAAGTATTTTGAATTTAGATTAAATAGAGCCGTAAATTCATCTGTCACATAAACAGAAATTAAATACTCATCATCATTTAATCTCTTATGAAAATTGGTAATATCAAGGGAGTAACTTCGATCAATTGTTTTCAAAAAAGATTTATCCTTTTGGATCGCCTTGGATTTAAGAGCATCAAGAATGATGGTTATTGAGTCAATTACCGGTTGGCTATATAATCCAGATGCGATCATCCACTCTAAATCAATAAACTGATTATAATTTAATTCACTTTCAAGCAGAGAAAAAATTTTTAATTTTTCAAGATTTGTCTTAGTGTTACGTGAGCGTGATTTTTCAATAAGTATAAATGCATCTTCGGTTTTACCTCGTAATAGATTAAAATTCGTAAAAGAATTATAGATTTCATCCACACCGGAAAAATGTGCTATTTGTACTTCCTGGTTAAGACTTAATGGTAATGATATCTTTTCTATTAACTCTATAGCAGTCAAGTACCATTTTTCTGCTTCTACAAACTCACTTTTCTTTTCGAAACTCTTTGCCAGCAGATAGCTGGCTTCAATTTGCGTACTAAAATCATGAATGCTTTTACTCAACTGAAATGAACTTTTGTACCTCTCTACTGCATTCCCATTTTTATTTTCAGCTTCATAAATTTTTCCCAGGTATAATTCCTGTAAGGCAAAAAGTTGAGTTAGCTCATATTCTTTTGCTGTATTTTGCGCCTGGGATAAGTATTTTAAAGCCTCATTATATCTGCTTTGTCTGTAGAAATTATTAGCAAGCTCAGTCTTAATGATTAAAGAATTATAGATATCTCCTGTTTGATCGGCAATTTCAATTCCTTTAAGAAAATATTCTTGTCCCCGCTTTAAACTATCAATACTGGTTAAAACAGTACCTATCTTCGAATATAAACTTAGCAACTCAAATGGCATTTCATCCACGTTAATTCTGGATTCAGCTTTCTCAAAAATCTCAATTGACTTTAACGGAAGGTTAATATTATAGAACAATGCACCCATTCCCTCTTCTATTTTTACGATTGAGGAAATATCCTTTACTGAATCCGCTATTTCTTTTGCACGCTTATAATATTTGAGGGCTTTCGAATAATTTGACTCATTGGAATAAACGTCTGCAATGCCAGTAAGATTCAAAATCTGACCAAGTTTATTTTCACCGGCATACATCAAACCCTCGTTGTATAACTTTAAGGCAGATTTATAATTTGAAATCTGCAGGAAAAGCGAACCAATATTACTTGAAAGATATGAAAGCCGATCATTATTCCTAAGCAATTTGTAAAGGGAATAGCTCTTCTCATAATTTTCTCTGGCCTGAATTAAATTGTTTGTGAAAGTAAACGAAACCCCCAATTCAGAATACAGGAATGCCAGCAATTCATTATTCTCAATCTTTTCTGCAGTCTTAATTGCTTTTTTAAAATCATTCCTGGCATCGGAAACTTCACCGTACAAATCTTTTATAATTGCAATATTCGCAATTGCCTTTACTTCCTCCACTTTATTACGGTTTTTGTTGGCAGTCTCTAATGCAAGAGCATATCCTTGTTTTGCACTTTCATAATCACCTGATAAATAAAACAACGTTCCTTTTAAATTGATTATTTTGGCCAGAAATGCTTCTTCCCTCTCACAAATCATTTCAGCATCTTTAAGGTTACGGAAAGAAAGTTCATAATCTCCAGTAGTACGGTATAAACTAGCTAATTGAAAATAAACTTCTTTAGATATAAATCCTTTCTCAATTAACCTTAGCAGCTTTCCTATTGATTTGGCTGATTCACCCTTTTGCGATTCGACTAAACCATCCAAATAAAGATAGAACAAATTTGTAGAGTCTTTAATACCATTTAACCAATCAGAAAGCTTATCCAGGTTATCAGTTATTTTTGCAATAGAAGCAAGCTCCTCATATAAATTTAAGTACTGGGGAGATTGTTTCAATAAATTGAAAAGTAAATCAAATGATTCATCAAACTTTTCCTGCCTTTTTCTAAGCAAAGCAAGCAAATATTCTCTCTCGAATTTATATTCGAGGTTTTTTATTTCTATCTCAATCTTTTCCTTATTAATTTCTTCCTGATGAATTTTCATTTCATAATTTTTAAACTCATCGGAGAATTTATTATCACCAGCAGAGTAAGCATATAAATTCTGCGCAGTTTTTTGTTGATTGTTTAGGTGGTCGCTGCCAAGGAAGGAATTAGAGATTTCTAATAACCCTGTAGCGGTTAAAAATAAAATAGCAAATAAAACAGACAGTTCTTTTAATAGAAACATTTATCAATTCTTCTCCAACTGCTTAACTAATTCTATTGCCTCATTAGAAAATCTTCCCCTACCATTAATAACCGCCTGAAAACTTAAACGGGATAAGTTCCTATCATCATTTAACAAGTACGCTCGTCCAAGATAATAATAAGAATCGAGCTTCAGACTTTCATAATCACCGGATTTATTTTTATCTATTGAATTGTTCAAATTTTCAATAGCAAGATTTACCTTTTCTTTATCGTACGATCTAAAAAGACCAAGAAAATCCGATTCAGCATCTTTCAAATAAGTAATTCCAATAATATAATAAGAATAGAATATTGATTTTTCATCCGGATATTGGACTATGTCATCTGATAAAAATTTAACAGCACTATCGTAATCACCATCTTCAATTGCATTTAATCCCTTCTGAAACAAAACTGATGTTCTTCCCCTAGTTTTATAAAAATCATCTTGATTTTCGGAAAAAATGTTTTTGTTGTAATCGGCAGTTAAAGATGATGATATAATAAACAAACCAAAATATCCAACAATCAGTATAATAATGGTAGCAAAAGCATATTTCACGGTTGAATATTTGCCAAAAATAAAACTTAGTAATCCTTTATCATCACCGGCAGTAAGTTTTGGATCATGTTTTAGTGTATTATCAACATGTTCTTTTATATCGTTATAATTATCAAGCAGTATATCATATTCATCTTTACAAATAGAACACTCTTCTAAATGAGACTTAATCTTATCTCTTATTAATGGAATTATTTTATTCTCAGTTTCATCTCCCATCTCAAATAATATATAAACCGATAGCAGATCTGTGGAGATATGTTCACTTATGGAAAGATTTTTATCCAGCAGATTATGAACCTGGATAAATGATCTTATTTCAGAATCAGACTCGGCAAATTGTTCCAGCAATTGCTTTTCTGTTTCTGTTAAATTTTTCTTATTGAGAAGTTCTAATATTTTATCAAATTTTTCCATCGCTCCCACATTTAATTTGTTAATCAACCCTTTAGTGTGCCAAATAATATTTTCGTGACATTTACTGCAGCTTCTCTCTTATCTCAATAAGCGTCCGGTAAAACATTTTTTTAACGGCAGCTTCATTTTTATTTAGTTTCTCTGCTATTTCATTGAATTTCAATTCTCCCCAGAATCTCATTTTAACTATCTCTTGTTTTTCCTCACTTAAAGTATAAAGTAAAGTAAGCACTGTTTCAGCATCTATCATAATCGAACTTCCATTTACACGATCAGGAGATGAAATGTTTTCTGTAAGTGGGGATGATGCTCGGCTTTTATTCTTTTTGTAAAATCGGACAAAATTAAGAAAGAGAACTCTGCGCAGCCATTTTTCAAGTTCTTCTATGTTTTGATATTGTTCAGCAAAAGCTAAATATACACTTTGAGTTAAATCCTCTGCATCATCTATATTTTTTATTCTTTTCTGGAGAAATTTTGCTTTGTAATAGGAGTACGCAATTTCTCGCACGTAGCCCGAAAGTTTGTCAAAAGAGCCAGAGTCACCTTCTTTCGAACCTTTAAGGAGAGAATCGAGTTCTGAGCCGGAGATATTTAGATAATCTATCTTTTTCTCGCTTTATTTTTGTCACGAAATTACTAAACTTGACACTAAGTTAAAAAATTCATTATTCCAATATTTCTTATTCGATGTTAAAAATAATAACATTTATTATATTTTTTGCCACTTTGCTCTCGGCGCAACCGGAGCTGGATATAAAACCAAACAGGATTGAGTTCGAAGATCTGTTTAACAGATTCGATTATACCTTTTTAATTAATAAAGGGAACCAGGATTTAACAATCGACAGCCTGCAGTTTAAAGATGAAATGTATTTAATCGATTTTGAGGATAATCTTCAATTACCTTTTACAATTGTACCCAACGACTCAGTAAGAATGAATGTAACTCTTTCAGGATTTTATAATGTAACTGTTTCGGATACTTCCGATACGATATATATTTATAATGATGGAATAGAAAGTCCTAAACCTTTAAGAGTTAAGATTGATTTTTTTGAAGATGAATTCGGAGAGTTTAATGGTTTTGTTCGCGACAGTTTAACCGCAGTGGATAGTGCATTTGTTTATTTCTTTTATCATGGAGTCTATTTATTAGATACTGCAATGACTGATGCTTCTGGATATTATCAAATTACACTTCCAGAAGGTGATTACACTATTGCAGCTGAAAAAGAGGGATACTATGTTATTTTTCACGACAGCACTTATGATCCTTTTTTTGCAGAAATAGAGTCTTTGGACTCTGGTCAGGTAAAGAGTATTAATTTTAATCTAACGAAGGTAGTAGATTACGGTTTTTCAGTTTCCGGAACCATAATTGACTCCATAGGAATAATTAGTATTGATAAAGGAATTGTTATCGTACGAAAAGGGACGCATGTGCCCAGTCCATTGCAAAAGGATAATTCACTTGTAGTTGATACAATCGATACTTTTGCGGGATTAATAAAGCCCGATGGTTCATATACAGTCTACACACAATCTCCAGAATACTATTACTTCATTCAAGCATGGACTAATAATTTTCTTCCCGGTTATTATAATGATGAAGGAACAGCATCAGTATTCTGGCAAAATGCAGATTCTCTGCTTATCGATAATAATATAACAGATAAAAATATATTGCTGGCAAGAGATTCATCTTACGGTGCAGGAAGCATAGGTGGATCTATTATATTTTCTTCACCTGCAGATGAACAGGATTTTGAAGGAATAACTGTTTTAGCTAGAAATATTAATAATGGAGCCTTGTACTCTTACAATTTTGGAAAGGAATTAGGAGATTATAGGGTAACAAATATTCCATTCGGTACTTATGAACTAGTAGCACAAAAAATTGGCTGGGACAATGCGGTAAGTCAAACAGTAATAATTGACCCATTAAACAATCAATTTACAGGTATTAATCTGAACTTCTTATTGTCAGATGTTGAAAATGAATTTATAGTTCCAACTGATATAGAATTATATCAGAACTATCCAAATCCATTTAATCCTTTCACAACAATTTCATTTTACATTGCCAAATCAGAAGAAGTAGAACTAAAGATATCAAATATCCTCGGGGAAACTGTTGCGACTTTGATTGAGAATCTTCTAAGCGCGGGTGAATATAAGATTCAATTCGATGCATCGGGATTTCCGAGTGGAATTTATTTCTACACTCTTCGTGCTGGAAATTATATTAAAACCAACAAGATGCTTCTTCTAAAGTAATCCTAATAGTTTAGAATCACCACATTTTAATATTAATGTCTTTGAATTTAAGGTTATGAAAATTCCAGCTTTAAATTCAATTTAATCAAAAGCATTAATGTCCCATTATTCGAATTCCAGCAACTATACCTATACAAGAAGCAATTTCTTCATTAAATAATAATTATTAAAAAGGAGAAAAAGATGAAAGTGCATAAGAAAAAGGGAGCAATGCAAATGCTGATTACGTTACTAGTCCTCTTTGCAGTAACTTTTATTGGTTGCGATACTTCAACAGAAGTCGAATCGAATGGTTTATCAGCATCCTTTTTCAGTGAGGGTAAAATGGCAAAGATTCAGAATAATTCACTTACTTTAAATGAAGTTAAGCTGCTTATTCGGAATCTTAAATTAGACAGGATTGAAGATAATGGATCATCGGATGTTAGATTAGGACCATTTGTATTACATTTGAACCCTGATGGCTTTAAAACAGGTGTACTGGTTAATGATATTCCGCCGGGATCCTATAAACGAGTAAAGTTTGAAGTACATAAATTGGAAGATCACGAAATTCCGCCAGATCCTGAATTTAAAGAAGGTGAAAGCGGTTCGGAAAGATTTTCAGCTATAATAAAAGGGAAATTTAATAACGTACCCTTTATTTATAAATCTCAACGTACAACCTACCAGAAAATTGAGTTTCCAACACCTCTATTTGTTGATGATAATATATCGGTTAATTTCACAATTAGTGTAAATCCATATACCTGGTTTTTTGAAAATGGAGAGTACCTTGATCCATCGGATGAAGCAAACAGAAGTGAAATTGAAATGAATATCGAACATTCATTTAAGGATGCCTACAAAGATAATAACAAAGACGGATTTCCCGATTAGCAAAGTTAGATAAATGAAAATATCTTGCATTCAAAAAATCCCCTGTTACCCTGGGCACGGGGATTTTTATTACTATTCTAATAAATCACTCGATTTTTGCAAAAATTATTCTTCTCAAAAAGTAAAAAACATTGTGAGAACAAATACTTTCATGTTTATTTTTAACACCTTAAATAAAATTCTTTATTAAATTTGAATAAATCCACATCAAACTCTGCAAAACAGGGTTTAAAGACTACTCTTATCGGTATTATAGTAAGCTTTTGTTTAGCTGCAATTAAGATTATCACTGGAATAATCGGCAACTCTTACGCTTTAATTGCTGATGGCATAGAATCAATTGCAGACATCTTCACCTCTTCAATTGTATTAACAGGTTTATACATTGCATCTAAACCTCCAGATGCAAATCATCCATACGGTCACGGCAAAGCAGAGCCGTTTGCAGGAGTTGTCGTTTCATTAGGAATTTTTCTTGCGGCTATGATAATAGTTGTACAAAGCATATATGAAATCATAACTCCTCACCACGCTCCAGCACCATTTACGTTAATTGTGCTGGTGCTTGTAATAATTACTAAAGAAACTCTTTTCAGATTTGTAATTAAAGTTGGGGAAGTTGTAAATAGTATTGCAGTGAAAAACGATGCGTGGCATCATAGAAGCGATGCTATTACTTCAGCTGCTGCATTTATTGGAATAACAATTGCACTGATTGGTGGAGAAGGTTATGAATCGGCCGATGATTTTGCTGCTCTTTTCGCATCGGTGATAATTATCTTTAACGCTTACAGAATTTTTAAACCTGCTTTATACGAACTGCTTGATACATCCCCGCCCACACACATTGTTCAAAAAGTGAGAAACGTTGCCGGTGAAGTTGAAAACGTAATGGGAATTGACAAGTGTTTTGTAAGAAAGATGGGTTTCGAATATTTTGTTGATATTCACGTGCTAGTAAGAGCAGAATTACCCGTTCATGAAGGACACAAAATTGCTCATCAGGTAAAAGACAAACTGATGAGAGAATATTCAAACATAAGTGATGTGTTGGTACATATCGAACCATTTTTTGGAGAAAACTCAAATGGTCTCCACAAGACAGATTCTAATTAAGGATAAACTCCTGGAACTTTTACCGTTCCTTACAAAAGATTCATTTAAAGAGATTGATGAATTCTATAGTGCAGCACTTCATCAGAAGATCCAAAAGGATAAAACCATATCTGTTGAAGGAGACTCCTGTAATTATTTTTCTTTCCTGCTTAAAGGAGTAATAAGAGTTTATAAGATCGGTTCAAGCGGAAGAGAAATTACACTTTACAGGATTAGTAAAGGAGGGTCGTGTATTCTTACTGCTTCATGCATTTTATCTAATAATTCTTTTCCTGCTCTGTCAATCACCGAAGAAGATTCAGAAGTATTAAGTATTCCTGCAAATCTCTTTAAAAGCTATGTAAATAA
The DNA here is from genome assembly GCA_965365225.1 of uncultured Ignavibacteria bacterium. GTDB lineage: Bacteria > Bacteroidota > Ignavibacteria > Ignavibacteriales > Ignavibacteriaceae > IGN2. The sequence goes on from CBDUAV010000015.1 coordinate 31,304, forward strand.
ATACCCGGTTTGGCAGGAATACGTTTTTAATCTTGTTTCTGAAAGACTCGCCGATGTTATTACAATCGTTGAAGAAATAGCTTTCAAAAACGTAGACATCAGATTAGCCGAAAAGCTAAATCAATTTAAAATTGAACAGACAAATCCAATAGAAATAACTCATCAGCAACTAGCAAACGATATTGGTACATCCAGAGAAGTAGTAAGCAGAATTCTAAAAGATTTTCAAGCAAGTGGAATCATCGCAATTTCGCGCGGATCAATCAAAATTCTTGACGAGACTAAGCTAAAAGCACTTCATAAAAAATAATCTATCTGTGACATTGTCACACTCTTCCTTTCTCAAAGTTGTTAGTTTTGTTCCAATATCAAACTCACAATTAAAAACTTAAGGAATACTAAAATGAAAAAGAACGTTGGAAGTGCCGATAAGGTAATCAGGATTATTCTTGGAGTAGCGATAATCGCTTTTGGGATTTACAATCAGAGCTGGTGGGGATTAGTCGGAATAGTGCCATTATTCACAGCATTCATCGGTTGGTGTCCTGCCTATAGCCTGATAAGAGTTTCTACCGATAGAAAAATAAGTGTTGAAAAACTAAATTTTAAGAATTGATTTCGATTAATCTAATCCCGGGTGTCACCCAGAAATAACGAGGGAATATTTCTAATATTGAATTATTCCCTCATTTCCTCTTCCGATTAACTTTTAATGTCACTATTTAGAAAAACTATTAACTATATATGTGTTACAACACAATTATCAGGAAAAAAATGAAAAAAACAAAACATCTATTAGCTATTCTAATCATAATGGTCATAACCTTCTGGGGATGTTCAAGTGATAATCCGACAGAACCACCACCAAATCAGGGCTCTCAAGCTCCTTTAAGTAAACTTAGTGAAATTCAAGACAATGTATTCACTCAAACTTGCGCACTTTCAGGATGTCATGGTCCAACAAACAACCAGGCAAATTTATTACTAACAGACGGAAACTCGTTCACTAACCTTGTAAACGTGCAGGGCCAACTGTTCCCGCAGTTCAAAAGAGTGGTTCCTGATAGTAGCTCAAAAAGTTTGTTAATAAAAATTCTAAAAGGCGAAGTTTTACCAAGAATGCCTTTAAACAGAGATCCTCTTTCAACAGCTGTAATTGATTCGATTGCTAAGTGGATTGATAATGGTGCTTTGAATAATTAATCAATAACTAAGTAAAATTAATCTAAAACCAAATTTCAGGAGGAATAAATGAAATTCTATTTAAAAACATTTGCGCTTCTTTCAATTCTACTTGTCTTAGCTTTTCAAGGCAAAGGATTTAATTTCCCAAATCCGGATGCAAATGTTACTGTTCACTTTACTGGAATGGGACCACACTTGAATCAAAATCTTTACTTAAGAGTTGTTGATAAAGGAACGATGAAAGAAACCGGAAGGATTGTACAACAAATTACAACAGTAGACTTTGATATTGTACTTGACGCTGTAACTGCAGGAAGAAGTTATTTTATTGATTTCTTTTCCGATCACAATTCAAATGGATTATATGATGCACCACCCACAGATCACGCTTGGAGATTAGAGCTTAATAACGCCGTTGGAAACGATGAGCTCGACTTTGCACACAATACAAATTTCAACGACATAAAATGGGTTTATGTTTTAACTGTTAATTTTAACGGGATGACACCACACATCGGTCAAATGCTTGAGCTGCGCGTTGAAAACAATAACACTAATAAAGAGGTTGATAGAATTAAAGTTGCTTCTATACCATCGGCAAATTTTGATGTGCAGATAGTCGGCCTGGAGTTGGGTCGAGAATATAAAATTGAGCTTTATGCAGATCACAATGGTAATGGACTCTACGATTCTCCTCCTGCAGACCACGCATGGAGTATTAACTTTACAAATACAACTGGCGATGTTACTCAGGGCTTTAGTCATAACACAAACTTTACAGACATTAACTGGAAATACCTGCTAACGGTGAATCTTACTTCTATGACGCCCCATTTAGGACAACTATTTGAATTAAGAGTAGTCAGACAGGATAACCAGGTAGAAATAGGAAGAGATTCTGTACCAGCTGTTCTGGTTCCTGATTTCACAGTTTACATTCCCGAGTTTGAATTGAACCAGGGATATAACATTGACTTCTATGCTGACCATAATGGAAACGGTATTTATGATGCTCCTCCAGCAGATCACTCCTGGAGACTATCATTTAACTCTTCAACGGGTGACATTATAAAAGACTTTACACACAACACAATTTTTACAGATATAAAGTGGCCAAATCCTTCCGCAGTAAATGAAATTGAGTTTGCCGGTTTAAATGATTACGAGTTACATCAGAACTATCCTAATCCATTTAATCCTTCAACCAAAATAAGATTCAGTATTCCGTCAAATGAATTTTTAACACTAAAAGTATACAATGTTCTCGGAAGCGAAATTGTTACACTCATTGATAATAAGTTGAATGCAGGTTCTTATGAAGTTGATTTTAATGCAAATGGATTAACAAGTGGAGTATATTTCTATACTTTAAGCACCAATAATTTTACAAATACTAGAAAGATGATCCTAACAAAATAGCCCCCTAATATAGCCCCCTCCAAATCCCCTCAGTAACATTGTTGAGGGGATTTTTTCTACTTAAATAATAGCAAGAGAAGTATCAGAAAAATTTCATTTAAAAAAATTTTTAATTAAGATTATAAGTAATTCCTAAAGGGAATGTCCTCTTTTTCATTGCTAAAACACTATAATGAATAAATATCAAATAAAAAGTAATTTTATAATGGAAGAATTATTTAAGGACTTTGAATTTAAAATTTATGGAGTATCTACAAAACTATAGAATCTTTAAGATATTATTCCATTTTTTGAAATGCATAACAAGCAACTCCTTAAAGTGGTATAGCAGATAAGGGAATGTTGATGCTGGTCAATTAAAAATAAGATGTTTTTGAAAGTGAGATTAATTAACATAGTTTAAAAATAAATTTGGCTTGTCTAAAAAATGCTGTCATCATTTTACTTGACGGGATTTTTGTATTAAAAACTTTACACCGCTGAAATCATTTCAACAAGTTTTTTTTCGGAAAGGAAAAATTACTATGAATCAAAATATTAAGACAACATATCAAGAATTATCAAATGCAGATTGTAAGCATCCCGATTCGGGCAACGGACTTCGATCTCGGCGCGTGAACAAATCTACTGTCGCAGCAGCCATCGTGGTGATCGCTTTGACCGCAGCGATTACACCAGCCCAAGTCGATCCGCCCTTGTTTGACACTTGGCGCTCTTTCGACACGGCCGGCATCAACGAAGCTGACTATCCGACGCATGGCAAGGTTGCCGACTTCAACGGAGACGGCCACCCTGATCTTGCCGTTGTCTATCGGGCTCCTGCCCTCTACTTTGGTCCGCCCTTGCCACTTACCCTGATGTTCGGTAATGGTGATGGCACCTTTGGTGACCCAATCCATTACCTCGCTCAAGCCGCCTACTTCCTGGAGTCCGGCGATTTGGACAATGACGGCGATGAGGACATTGTCGTCGCCGAATGGGGCAGTGACGAGGAGCTCAGCACCATCGCCCTCTTTTTCAACCAGGGTGACGGCACCTTCGCGCCGCGCCAGGAGAGATTCATTGCACGGAAGCCTCGGTCGGTAGCGATCGCCGATCTTGACAACGACAACGACCTTGATCTCGTAGTCGGCGCAGTCGGTACCGCTAACAATCCAGTAGATGATGTGGCCGTACTTTACAATGACGGTACCGGTACGTTCTCTAATCCGGTGATGTTCTTCGCTGGTGAATCACCGCTTCCTGGTTTCGACGCACTGGTTGGGTGGTCATTGGCTGCCGGTGACCTGAATGGCGACACTTTTCCCGATCTAGTCGTCGGTCACCAATACCAGCACTGCAGCGTCCTTCTGAACGACAGTCTGGGGGGCTTCGGCCCACCTACGACTTACGTCGTCGGCGAGGGACCTTGGGGTATCAACAAGGAGTCCGGAGTCGCGC
>CBDUAV010000016.1:0-35029 GCA_965365225.1 uncultured Ignavibacteria bacterium
GGATTGCTGCGATACGGTTTATTTTTATTGTTTGTTTTTAATTAAAAATAATTTAACAATGAAATTGTGGCTTTTTTGTAATTAATTAGTTACGTCTAAAACTAGATTAAGAAAGGTTAGACTCGATTCGAGGGCTGAATTTTATCTACTAAATTATTTTCCATTAGGTGAAAAGGTTGCAGAGCTTGTTAACGGAATTAAAGAAGCAGATGTTCATACTATTAACTTCAACGCAGAATCCATCGGAGCCGGACTGCAGAGGGGATTGTACATTTGTAAAATAGAGGCAAACGGTTTTGTTCGGTCGAGAAAAATGACTTTAATCAAATAAATAAATATTAATATTTACTTAATTAAGCCCTGCTTAGCCAGGGCTTTTTTATTCTTATTAGCCAAATATAACGAGTGATCCAGATTTTCTCATTTTATTTTCTTACATTAATCACAGATTATTTTTCATTCAACAGTTCAGGGGATCTGAAATGAAAGTAAAATTTGTACTGCTGTTTTGTGTTCTGGCAAATATTCTATTTGCTCAAAACGTAATTGTTGTTGTAATAGACGGTGCAAGGTACAGCGAAACATTCGGAGGGGGTAACACATTCATTCCTCATTTGTACGATGACTTAAGACCGCAAGGTTATCTTTATACAAACTTCAGAATTGCACACGAAGGAAAAACAGAAACCAATCCTGGGCACGCGAGTATTCTATCAGGAACCTGGCAGCAAATTTCAAATGATGGTTTACAAAGACCTACCAAGCCAACCACGTTCGAATATTTCAGAAAAGAATCAGGCAGCAGCATTACGGATAATTATATAATCGGCGGTAAAGCAAAATTAGGCATATTGTCTTACAGCAATGATCCCGGTTATGGTGTCGATTACGGGGCATCATCCAGCTGTGCAGATGTTTCAGATAATTCTGTTTATAATAATTTGATTTACGTAATGGAAACATATCAACCAAAGCAAATATTAGTAAGTTTTTCTGACACAGATAAACGAGGGCATAGTGGAATTTGGAGTAGCTATGTTAATGCTTTAACAAACGCAGATAACTTAGTCTTTCAACTTTGGCAGCATATTGAAGCAGGAGATTATGGTTACCTTCCATCCAATACAACAATGTTTGTTACTAATGATCATGGCAGGCACACAACAGATTTTACAGGTCACGGCGATAATTGTGATGGATGCGAGCATATAATGTTATTTGCAATTGGTCGAAATGTACTACCAGGAGTAGAAAACTCTGATCTTCATTATCAAATTGATTTAGCTTCAACAGCTGGAGATTTATTGAATTTCAGCACTCCGCAGTCAGTTGGAACAAGTCTTTACGAAGGCAGCAACCCTCTTCCAGTTGAGTTGTTTTCCTTTTCAGCAAACCTAATTGATAATACTGTACAACTTTCCTGGGTTACAAAGACTGAAGTGGGCAACTATGGATTTGAAGTTTTTCGGCGCATTAAAAATGGCGTATGGAGAAAAATAGGTTTTGTGGAGGGGAAAGGAAATTCAAACGCAATTAATTTTTATACTTTTATCGATGAAACTGTTAAGGAAGGAATTGTCGCTTATCGTTTAAAGCAAATTGATACTGATGGTAAGTTTAAACATTCAGAAATAATTGAGGTTAATCTGGGTACTTTGCAAAAGTTTGAGTTGAGCCAAAATTATCCTAATCCTTTTAATCCTGCTACAACAATTAAGTATTTACTTCCTGAATCCGGAAATGTAAAACTATCGGTTTACAATCTTTTAGGTGAGCAGGTTGCAGAACTTGTTAACGGATTTAAAGAATCCGGAGTTCATACAATCAACTTTGATGCAAAAAATCTTAACAGCGGTTTGTACATCTATAAAATGGAATCAAACGGATTTGTAAAATCCAGAAAAATGACTTTGATTAAATAAAGTTTATAGACAATACTTTGTTTGAATCCCTCAATAGAGAAATTTTATTTAATTGGTAAAATTGAACTAACAATATTCAGTTCTACCTGAATACAAAAGAGAGTTTTCGAAATTGTATATTTATCGCCGCAATTTTTAGGCATAGCGATTGCACTGATTTTGACCAAATATTTAATTACGTTTGTCATCATTAATAAATCAATTAAAGTAAAAAAAATATGTTAGGATTTGTAAAATTAAACGGGCGGAATAAATTAGAAAGAAATATCCGTCACGATCAGAAAATGAAAAGAATTTTGTTCAACGTTATTTACGGCACTTTGGGTTTTATACTCTTGAATGTTATCCTTTACACACTTTCATCATCATAAAAGCACCTTTCTTTAAACAATCATCAATTATTTTATTGAACCGCAATCGGCATTGCGTTATATTTGTGCGAAATTATTAAGCAAATGAATAAAAATAAAGTTTACATAGAAACTTACGGCTGCCAGATGAATCTGGCTGATACCGAAATTGTGCAGGGAATTCTGCAGAACAACGGTTACAGTTCGGCAGAAAAAGCAGAAGACGCTGATGTGATTTTAGTAAACACTTGCAGCATCAGAGAAAATGCCGAGCAAAGGATTTACGGCAGACTCGGAAACTTTAAAACAATTAAAGATAAAAAACCGGATGTAGTTGTAGGTGTGCTTGGCTGCATGGCAGAACGGTTAAGAAAAGATCTTGTTGAAAAAAAGAAAATTGTTGATGTCGTTGTTGGTCCCGATGAATACCGCAAACTACCTGAATTAATTGATGTAGCTTTTAACGGTGATAAAGGAATTGGTGTTAAGCTTTCCAAAACTGAAACGTACGATGATATAATTCCGCACCGAGAAGACGGACTTTCTGCATGGATTTCGGTAATGCGCGGCTGTGATAAGTTCTGTACTTTTTGTGTCGTCCCATTTACACGTGGAAGGGAAAGAAGCCGCTCACTCGATTCTGTTGTGGAAGAAGTAGCACAGCTTTCAGAAAGAGGATTTAAAGAAGTTTCACTGCTTGGGCAAAACGTAAATTCTTATCTCGATAACGAAAATGATTTTGCAGATCTGCTTGCTGCTTGTGCAAAAGTTGATAACTCTGTTAGAATTCGTTTTACAACTTCTCATCCGCAGGATTTATCCGATAAGCTGCTTTACACAATTTCCGAGCACAAAAATATTTGCAGCTACATACATCTTCCGGTTCAGTCAGGCTCGGACAGGATTCTGGAATTGATGAACAGGACTTACACGATTGATCACTATCTGAATTTAATTGAACGAGCCAGGAAAATAATTCCAGGTGTAAGTTTTTCAACTGATATTATTGCTGGCTTTCCAACTGAAACATATGAAGATCATGTAAAGACACTCGATGTTATGAGAGTAGTTAAGTACGATGGTGCATTTATGTTTAAATATTCTCCGCGGGAAGGAACTAAAGCGTTTAAGATGGATGATGATGTTTCGGAAGAAGTTAAATCCAAAAGATTACAGGAAATAATAAATCTGCAGCAGCAAATATCTTTTGAACTAAATCAGAAAATAATTGGAACTGAAGAAATTGTACTAATTGAAGGATTCAGTAAAAAATCAGATCAGTTTTTATCTGGCAGAACTGATAGTAACAAAGTTGTAATAATTCCAATCAAAGAAAAAATTAAAGCCGGCGATTACGTTAAAGTTAAAATTAACCGGGCAACTTCTGCTACTTTGTTTGGGGATTTTATTGGCTTCGAAAATAAATTGGAAGAAGTTGTTTCTCTAACCGGCTGAAGCCGTAAATCGTAAATAATTTTTCCGGAAATAAACCGGATGGTAAAAATGCTATTGCTTAAAGTAAAACTGTCATTCTTTCTTACCTTAACTTTTCTGATGTTAATCACCACAGAAATTATTTCTCAGGAAATTGATATTGTTCCTTACCTAAAAAAAATTGAAAGCGGAAATGTTGAAGAAGTAAAAGAAAGTCTGGTTGATTTAAAAGAAGACCACCCAAACGATCCTTCTGTTATGTTTTTGGATGGTGTACTTACTGAAAACGGGCAGCAGGCGGTTGTAATTTATCAGAATATTGTAGATAAATTTCCACAAGGTAAATATGCCGATGCTGCACTTTACAGAATTTTTTCATACTACTATGCTTTAGGTCTATACGAAACTGCAAAAGAGAAACTTAAAGTTTTAATAAATAATTATCCGGCATCGCCGTACATAAAAATTGCCGAGCAGAGTGTTTTGCCGAGTGGTGAAAATATTTCTGTCGGTGAAGAACTAATTGATGATCACAATGGCCAAACTGAGCCCGAACAAAATTATGAATTCACGATTCAGGCAGGTGCATTTACAAATTTTGAAAACGCAGCATTGCTGAAAAATAATCTGGAAAAATCTGGCATACTTGCACGAATAGGAGAAAAGAATGTGGGCGGAACTACTTTTCACATTGTTTATGCCGGACAGTTTGTAGCTTATGAAGATGCAGAAGAATTTCTACAGTTAATAAATACGAAATTCGATCTTACAGGCAGAGTAGTACCAATCAACTGGTAATTATTTTGAAAGTAACATTTGTTGGAACGGGTTCAGGTAAAACCTCACTTAAAAGATATCACTCATCTTTATTGGTTTCATGTAATAATTACAATTTGCTGGTTGATGCCGGCGATGGAATTTCGCGTGCACTTTTGAATGCAAGTATAAACTTCAATTCCATAAGTGGAATTTTGTTTACACATCTTCATCCCGATCATTTTTCAGGACTGAGTGCGTTAGTTGTTCAGATGAAAATGTTTTACAGAACCGATCCCCTTGAAATTTATGTTTACGAAAAATACGTTGATGATGTAAAAAGTTTTTTACTAAGCTGCAACTTGATTCCGGAGAAATTGGACTTTAAAATTTTATACAAACTATTTTCTGATAATAGAGAATTCTATGTTAACAATGAATTAAAAATTTTACCACGCGGAAATTCTCATCTTGCAGAATTGAAAAAGTACGATAATTATTCTGAGCGAAATTTTTACGGTGCGAGCTTTTTATTTTCCTATCAGAATAAAAATTTAATGTATACTGCAGATATCGGCTCGAAAGATGATCTTGAACTTTTTAATGATTTCCACTTAGATATATTAATCTCAGAAATTACGCATATTTCCATTTCAGATCTTTTTGAAAAAATAAAACTGCTTGGCTCACCCAGGACTTTTATTACACATATCACTGAAGAGGATGAACCTAAGATCAATAGTTTTCTAAAAAATCTGACTATAAAAGAAGGAAAAATAGAATTAGCCACTGACCGTCAAATAGTTGAATTCTGACAGAATTTCCGCACTCTCTTCGTTGATTTTCTATGTTTATTTTGAATTATTTAATGATTATTTTTGCCGCTGCGTCAGTTTGTCATTATTTAATTATTATGATTTGAAATGAATCGAGAAGATTTTAAGAAAAAACATGGAATAATCGGCGTTTCGCACGAGATAAACGATCTTGTAGATGTAGTAATACAAGTTGCTACTTCCGACATTACAATTTTAATTTATGGTGAGAGCGGAGTCGGGAAAGAAGTTTTTGCACGCGCCATTCACGAATCAAGCAAAAGAGCAAATAAAGATTTAATAAGCGTTAACTGCGGTGCCATTCCTGAAGGAATTTTAGAGAGCGAATTATTTGGACATAAAAGAGGTTCATTCACAGGTGCAGTTGATAACAGAAAAGGCTATTTTGAAATTGCAAATGAGGGCACGCTATTTCTTGATGAAATAGGTGAAATGCCGCTGACAACACAGGTAAAATTACTTCGTGCAATCGAGTTTAAAGAATTTATGAGGATCGGTGCTGAAACAGTTACAAAAGTTGATGTAAGAATTATTGGTGCAACAAATAAAGACCTTCAAGAGCAAGTGGACGCCGGACGGTTTAGGGAGGATTTATATTTTAGGTTGAAAGCTGTTACACTTCAAATTCCACCGCTTCGGAAAAGAAAAGAAGATATTCCAGAGCTGGTAAATTATTTTTTAAAGAGTTATACTGATAAAAATAAAACAGCCGCACCAAAAATTACTCGTCAGGCAATGGATATTTTACAAGATTATGATTGGCCCGGCAATGTTAGAGAATTAAAAAATGCAGTGGAAACAGCTACTGCTCTTAGCAAAATCGGGACTCTTGATGTTGATTCTTTCGATTCTTTGTTTGTTGAAAAGCAGGAAACAGCTTACTCGCGTAACCTTCCGGTTTATCTCAGAAAATCTCCGGAAGATGCAGACAGAGAATTATTATACAGAGCGCTTTTTGAAATAAAAAAAGATTTAATCGAATTAAAAGATTTGGTTATTCACAATAATCAAGTAAATCTTGCAAAAAAAGAGGATATTAAAAAAGATACGCTTTCTTTGGATGAACTTGAAAAAATAACCATAAAAGCCGCTTTGGATAAAACCCGGGGCAATAAAAGAAGAGCATCGAAGCTGTTAAATATAAGTGAGAGAACACTTTACAGGAAAATTAGACAGTACGATCTTTATCAATCCGAAGAAGAATAATGAAAAAAATGAATCGTTTAAAAGTCCGGCTGCATCTTATTTTGTTTCTATTGTTTAGCACTGGCTTGTTAGTTAATTTTAACCGTTGCAGTTACTCTTTTACTGGCGCATCGGTTCCTCAGCATCTTAAGACAATTGCCATTCCTGTTGCCGAAGACAGAAGCCCCGGTGCAATTCCAGGAATTAGAGAACTGTTAACAGATGATTTGATTCAAAAATTTATTGATGATAATTCATTACAGGTAGCTGAGGGTACAACTGCTGATGCAATATTAGAATGCATTATTACTAATGTAACAGATGTGCCGTCAATTGTAAGTGCTGGAGAGCAAATTTCTTCAAGAAGATTAACAGTTACAGTAAAAGTTGTGTATAAAGATTTAGTAAAGAAGTTAAATATTTTCGATCAGAATTTTACCAATTATGGTGATTACGTACCTGGCGGAAGCATAAACGACCGTGAACCTGCAATTGAAACTGCGGTCGATAAAATTTCAGAAGATATACTTCTGGCAGTTGTATCCGGCTGGTAAATACGAGGAGATTTAAATGGACGAAATTGTATTAGTAAGTTATTTCATCGCGCTTTCAATTCTATTCATCTTTGGATTGCATGGGTTTTTACTGCTTTACTATCATCATAAATACAAAAGCAATATTTCAGAATCACAACCTGAACTGGAGGAAGCACCATTAGTTACAGTTCAACTTCCATTATTCAATGAATATTATGTTGTTGAAAGATTAATAAATTCAGTTTGCGCAATTGAGTATCCAAAAGAAAAAATAGAAATACAGGTGCTTGATGATTCCACAGATGAAACCGTTGATCTGGTTAAAGAAATAGTAAAAATAAAAAAAGCCCAAGGTTATGATATCGAGCACATCCGCCGTAAAACACGCGAGGGATTTAAGGCAGGTGCACTTAAAGAAGGATTGAAAACAGCAAAGGGAGAATTCGTTGCAATTTTTGATGCTGATTTTATTCCTCAGGAAACTTTTTTAATGAACACTCTTAAGTTTTTTGCGGATGAAAAAATTGGAATGGTGCAGACTCGCTGGGAACATTTAAATGGTGATTACTCTTTACTCACACGTGCACAGGCTTTGGCATTAGATGGACATTTTGTAATTGAACAGACTGTGCGCAATAAAGCCGGTTTCTTTATTAATTTTAATGGTACTGGCGGCATCTGGAGAAAAAGCTGTATAGAAGATGCAGGCAACTGGCATGCCGATACGCTTACAGAAGATTTGGATCTTAGTTTTAGAGCGCAACTGAATGGATGGAAGTTTATTTTTCTAAAAGATTACACCTCGCCTGCAGAACTCCCTTCTGAAATAAACGCTTTAAAATCACAGCAGTTCAGATGGACAAAAGGAGCTATTGAAACTGCGAAAAAAGTTCTTCCCCTGGTTTGGAAATCAGCCGTGCCGTTAAGAATAAAACTGTACAGTACATTTCATTTAACAAACAATATTGTATTCCCGTTTATTCTGCTTGCGGCAATTTTGAATGTTCCGCTGATTTTTATAAAAAACAGCGGCGGACACGAAATTTACTTTGCGTTCATGTCAATTTTTGTTCTGGCATTTATAAGTACATTTTTGTTTTATCTTTACTCGCAAAAAGATATTCATCCCGATTGGCGAAAGCGGATAGTTCTTTTTCCGGTCTTTATGGCTGGAAGTATGGGATTTGCATTGAATAATTCACGTGCAGTTTTTGAAGGTTTGCTTAACAGGAAAAGTGACTTTGTGAGAACCCCTAAGTTTAAAGTGGTTGGCGAAACAGATACATGGATCGGGAAAAAATATTTGAGTAAAAAAATAGATTTTGCGGTTATTGTAGAACTTATTCTTGCAATTTATTGCTTGCTGGGAGTGGTATCCAGTATTTATTTTTTAGAAATTGCTGCACTACCATTTCAGCTTCTATTTTTCATAGGATTTTCTTTTGTTTCAATTACTTCGCTAAAGCATGCTTTTGCAAGAAAGTAATTGTTTAATTTCTGGATTTGTAATTGTCGAGCGAATTTGAAAATAAATTAAACTTCATTTCTTCATTTAGAAAAGATTCACCTCTTTTTTTAAGAACTGCACAAAATTTTATCCTGCAAAGTGATTACCAACGAGCGATTGTTGTGTTAAAAAAAGGATTGAAAAAATTTCCTGGACATCCCGCGGCACATGTTCTATTAGGCAAAGCATTTTTGCTTAGCAAAAATTTTGAACTGGCTGATACGAACTTTAAGATTGCTGCTGATCTTATAAATTCGAAAAAAACTTATGAGTATTATTCAAACGAGTTTAAGAATATTAATCGTTTGACTCTGAATAGAGAGAATTTTTCAAAGAATAAAAATACCGCAAGTGAATTAAGCTATAATATTGGAAGTGAAAATCGTAAAGAACAATCTGAAGAAGAAAAAGCAGTTGAAGATCGTTTAGAGCAACTTGCAGAAGTGCTATCATCGGCTCGAATCCAGCGTGTTAAAGAAAATGATACGCAAAAACCGGATGTATTTTACAGGATCCCAGAGAGAAGTAAAATAATTTCCGAAACACTGGCAAAAATTTATCTGTCCCAGGGCGAGCGCAGCGAAGCAATTAAAGTTTATGAACGGTTAATCAAAAAGAATCCATTAAAAGAAAGTTATTACTTGCAAAAGATTAAAGAAATTCGGACTTCATAAAAAAGTTATTCGTCTTTTCTTCCATTCATCAACAATCACACCTTATGACGGATATTTCATCAAATAAAAAATTACAAAGAGTATTCTACAAACATGAAGTAACAGTAGTTGCTAAAAAGTTACTCGGAAAAATTCTAGTTAAGAATGATAAAAAATATCCGCTTGCAGGGAAAATAATTGAAGTTGAAGCTTATCATGGTGATTTTGATGAAGCCGCACACTCATTTAAAGGCAGAACAAAACGCACAGAAGTTATGTTTAAAGAGGGTGGATATCTTTATGTTTACTTTACGTATGGTGCGCATTTTTGCTGCAATGTTGTTACGGGAAAAAATGAGCAGGGAACAGCCGTTTTAATAAGAGCTGTTGAGCCATTGGTTAATTTAAACAAAATGATTAAAAATCGGTTTGGAAGAAAATTAAAAAATGAAAAAGAAATTTTTAATCTTACCAGCGGACCTGGAAAAGTTTGCAAAGCATTTAATATCGATACATCATTTTCCGGAATTGATCTTTTAGGGGATAAAATCTTTATACTTGATAACAAAAAAATAAAAGAAAAGGATGTTGGCATTTCAAAAAGAATTGGAATAACACGTTCAGTTGATTTGCCGTGGAGATTTTTTATTAAAGATAATCCGTTTCTCTCAAGAAAATGAATGCACCTAAAAATATATTAATTGTTAGAACTGATAGAATCGGTGATGTGATATTATCACTTCCGCTTGCAGAAATTGTTAAAAGAGAATATCCTGACTGCAAAGTAACTTATCTTGTAAGAGAGTACACAAGTTCATTGGTTAAAGATAATCCTTATATTGATCAAGTTTTATTACTGAAAGAAAAAAGAGGTAAAATATCGATTAATAAGAATATTAAAGCACTCAAACTTGAAAAGTTTGATGTATGCATAGTTGTTTATCCTACATTTCATTTAGCACTTACAATATTTTTATCTGGAATAAAAAAACGAATTGGAACCGGTTACAGATGGTATTCCTTTTTTTTCAACAGCAAAGTTTTTGAGCACAGAAAATATGCTGAAAAACATGAACTTGAATACAATGTTGGACTGCTAGAAAATATAGGAATAGAAGAAAGTGTTACACCTAGCAATGTAAACTTTCATCTGAAAGTTTCTGATGAGGAAAAAGAATCAATTAAAAATTTATTAAAAGAAAATGATATTAATCACAAGAATAAGCTTGTAATAATTCATCCCGGCAGCGGCGGCAGCTCTGTTGATCTTCCAACAGAAAAAATGATATATTTAACCCGCAGCTTAAGCGAGCTGGAAAATTTAAATATCATAATTACGGGAAATAATTCGGAAGCATATTTATGCAGTAAGTTCGTAGTACATAAATCAGTTAAAAATCTTGCCGGCAAATTAAATCTATCACAGCTAAAAACATTAATCAGCATTGCAGATATTTTTATTTCTAATTCGACAGGACCAATTCACATTGCTTCGGCTATGGATAAACATGTAATTGGCTTTTATCCAAAGATATTATCCTGTTCGGTTCAGAGGTGGGGACCGTATACAGAAAAAAGGACAATATTCAGCCCAACAATTGATTGCAGCAATTGTTCACGCAGACAATGTGAGAAATTAGACTGCATGAACAGCATAGATATTGGCAGAGTATTTGACGAATGTATATCAGTTCTAAAAATTTGTTAAATATTCGGAGTAAAAATTAAATTATGTTTAAAGGAATGTCTATAATAATATTCATACTGATGGGGAATTTAATTGTTGCACCAATTGATTCTTCTAATACGAGCGATTTCCGTAAAATTGAGCACAATGCCTTTAAAGTGGGCGAAAGGCTAACTTTTGATTTGAATTATGGCTTTATAACGGCAGGTGTAGCTGAATTCCACATTCCAAAAATAAAACGAATATCAGGTCGAGATGCATATCACGTTACATTTAAAGTAAACTCAGTTGCTAGCTTTGATGTGCTTTATAAAGTAAGAGATACTTATGAAACTTACATAGATGTTGAAGGTATTTTCCCCTGGCGCTTTGAACAGCATATTAGAGAAGGCGGTTACACAAGGGATTTTTCTGCTTTCTTCGATCAAAGAAAATTAAAAGCAAAAACTAGCGAAGGCCAGTATGAAATTCCGCAGTATGTAAATGATATTGTCTCTGCTTTTTATTATGCACGAACTCTTGATTTTTCACAGTTAAAAGTGAATGACAAAATTAATCTTCAGAATTTTTATAAAGATAAAGTTTACGATCTGGATGTAAAATATTTAGGAAAAGAAGTTGTTGAAGTTGATGCAGGTAAATTCGAGTGTATTAAAGTTGAACCCTTAGTTCAAGAAGGTGGACTTTTCAAGCACGAAGGTGATATTGTTATCTGGCTTACAAATGATGAACTAAAAATACCGGTTAAGGTTCGAACTAAAATTATTATCGGTTACATAGATGCAGAACTTACTAAGTACGAAAACCTTTCGGGTGAACTAACCTCTAAGCGATAAGAAATATTAAGCTCAGTAATTTAAGAGGATGCAATTGCATCCTCTTTTTTATTAATGAAACTTTTATTTCTTATCTTTGCTTAAATAAAGATTAACGATAATTTTCAGAAAGAATGAGTGATTTCTTAAATAGTCCCGATCCTGAAGAACCAGGCAAAAGCGACCAGCAGGAATCTAATTACAAATACATTCCTGAATCCCCTTATCCATTAATTTCTCCCGTTGCTGCCGCATTTTTGGGATTAATAGGTGGATTTATTCTCTACCAGTTTGCAGGCGGCCTACTTACTCTCTTAATTTTTGGATTCGATATTGAAGCGGCACCCGTGAATGGATTAAGACTGATGACAATGGCTGGACAGATTTTATTTATAATGTTTCCAGCATTACTTTTTGCTAAATGGATCTATGGAAACGTATCCGAAGTAATATCATTAAAACTTCCAAACTGGAAGGAAGTTACTTTTTTTACAATTGGAATTATAATTCTAACACCGCTGCTGCAAAGCTATTTATACATTCAAAATTATTTTATAGAGATATGGGCTGAAAATTCAGCATTTATTACTTCTGTAAAAACTATTTTAGATTCTTTAAATGAATTAATAGAAAAAACATTCGGTAACCTGCTGAGTGCTGATACAATCCCCGAAATGCTGCTTGTTGTTTTAGTCGTTTCAATTGTCCCGGCATTTAGTGAAGAGTTAATGTTCAGGGGTTACATTCAACGAAGTTTTGAATATAAAATAAAACCGTTTTGGGCAGCATTAATTACGGCTATTTTCTTTTCACTTTTTCATTTTAATCCATACGGAATTCTGCCTCTAGCAGCTTTAGGCTTATATTTTGGATTTGCAGCTTATATGAGTGAATCACTCGTTGTTCCTATTTTTCTTCATTTCTTAAACAACTTTTTTGCAGTGATGCTTTACTTTACAATTGGTGATGATGAGCTGATAACAGGAAATGTTGCGGAAGCCGAAGCTATAAGCTCGCACATAATATTTTTCTTTGCGCTGGCTGGTTTATTTCTATTACTTGTATTTTTTATAAGGAATTATTATTTAAAAACAAAAACAACATTGGAGAATTAAAATGCCAATTTGCCCAAACTGTAATTATGAATATGTTGAAGGGATAACACTTTGTCCTGATTGCAATATTGCTTTAGTAGCTGTGGATGAACTGGAAAAATTTGATGAGCTATCTGAAGACGACTGGGTACTAATTTACACATCGTTTTATGAATTTGATATTGATATGCTTAAAAGTAACCTGGAGGGTGCCGGTATCGCAGCATCAAAACTGTCGCAAAAGGATCATAGCTTTCCTGCGCCAGGTGATTTATCTGTTGTTAAACTAATGGTAAAGAAAAACGATGTACAAGCCGCACTTGAATTTGTTCAGGATATAAAACAAAAAGATGCGGATTCGGAAGAAAATGAATCTGAGTGAAAACATAAAAAGGATTGCAGTTTCGTTTGCAGCAATTCCAATAATAATTCTTGCCAGCTATTTTGGTGGGTATTACTTTTTAGCTTTTGTCATCGTTGTCAGCGTTACTGCTTACTATGAATTTATTCTTTTTTGCAAAAAGAAAGAAATTAACGCAAACTTATTGTTAGCCTCAATTATAATTCTGCTTTTGGTATTAAACCAGTTTAAACATTTTATGGATGTTTACTCGATAATTATCTCTTCATCGCTGTTGCTATTAATCTTTGAACTTTTCAGAAATAAAGGTTCAGCAATCTTAAATCTTGGTGCAACTTATTTGGGAATATTTTATATCGGTTTGTTTTCAACTGCACTTTTAGGTTTAAGAGAATTCTACCCAAACGTTGATGGACTTTACGTAAGAGGTGGTTATTTAATAATTTCAATTTTAGCAGGCATCTGGTTAGGGGATTCTGCTGCTTATTACGGGGGAACTGCTTTTGGCAAGCATAAACTGTTTCCGCGAGTTAGTCCAAACAAAAGCTGGGAGGGGGCGGTTTTTGGATTTCTATTCTCACTAGGTACAATGATTTTTGCGAAGTTAGTTGTGCTCGATTTTTTAGCCTGGAATAATGTAATTGTATTGGGAATTATAGTCGGAATAGTTGGGCAGCTTGGCGATTTAATAGAATCATTATTGAAGCGGGATGCAGGTGTAAAAGATTCTTCAGCAATAATTCCCGGGCACGGCGGTGTGTTCGATAGATTTGATTCACTTCTTTTTGTTGCCCCTGCTGTTTGGTTTTATTTAAGATATTTTCAGTGATAGTTTATATAACCTTTTTTAGCTTACGATTGTAAACAAATTATAACTTACTCGAAAAATAATAGCATGATTGGATGGATGCTTGGTTGCATGAAATTTAAGCATGCATTCATGCAAACATACAACCAAGCTGTTTAATAAAATTTTAATTATTAAAGTGATTGACATATTAAAATAGTATGAAACTACGCGAGAAAGTAAGTGTAATAACACTCGGTTGTGCAAAAAATATCGTTGATTCGGAGCGGCTTCTTCGTCAGCTTCAATTAAACAATCTTGATTTGCGCGATGTGCCGAACGAAGCAGATACGGTTATAATTAATACGTGCGGATTTATTGAAGCAGCTAAAGAAGAATCTGTAAATACAATTTTAAAAACAGTTGCAAATAAAAATTCCGGTTTGGTTAAAAGGGTTTATGTGGCTGGTTGCCTTTCACAAAGATATAAAGACGATCTGCAGAAAGAAATCCCTGAAGTTGATATGTATTTTGGAACAGAAGATTATGAAAGAATTGTAAGAGAACTCGGCGGTGAATTAAAAAAAAATCTTCTGGGTGAACGATTGATTACAACTCCATCGCACACAGCGTATTTAAAAATTTCTGAAGGCTGCGATAGACCATGTTCCTTTTGTGCAATCCCGTTGATGAGGGGAAAGAATAAATCTAAATCTATTCAAGAGTTGGTTGAAGAAACAAAATATCTTGCAGCAAATAACACAAAAGAAATAGTTCTTATAGCACAGGATACTACCGATTATGGAAATGATCTTTACAATAAAAGAAATATTTCCAATCTTGTCAGAGCAATAAGCGAAGTTGAAGGGATTGAATGGATAAGATTAATGTATGCTTATCCATCACGATTTCCAGATGATTTGATCGATGAAATGGCAAATAATCCAAAAGTATGCAATTATTTAGATATGCCGCTTCAGCATATTGCAGATAGCGTTCTAAAATCTATGCGGCGTGGCATAACTGAAAGACAAACAAGAGAATTACTTTACAAATTAAGAGAACGAATTCCGGATTTGGTTTTAAGAACAACTATTATAGTTGGCTATCCGGATGAAACAGATAAAGACTTTGATGAGCTCTGTGAATTTATTAAAGATATCAAATTTGAAAGATTAGGAACATTTACGTACTCGCAAGAGGAAAATACAGCAGCTTATAATTTGGGCGACACGATTCCTAAAAATGTTAAAATTCAGCGACAAAAGAAGATAATGGAAATTCAAAAAGAAATATCACTTGAAAAAAATAATGAGTTGATTAATAAAGAACTAAAAGTATTAGTTGAAGCTTTTGAAGGAGATTTCTATATTGGACGATCATATAGGGACGCACCTGAAGTTGACGGTGAAGTTCTTATTAATTTTGAAAATGGCACAATTAAAACAGGTGAATTTTATAATGTAACAGTGTATGACTGCAATGAATATGACTTGTTCGCCAGAGTTAAATAATTTCAAAGGAGTTTAATATGAAAAAGTATATAATCATTTTTGCTTTAGTAATACTTCAGACTGTTGTCCATTCACAAGTTGAACATTATACTTCAACCGCTGGGACCAAAGTAAAATACTATCAGGATTATTTAAGTTTTTTGGAAACCGACGGTAAAACAAAACTCGATGTATTTATTAAAGTTCCATACTCATCCGTTCAGTTTATAAAAACGGGGCAGGGGTTTGAAGCAGGGTATTCGGTTACTGTTTCAATTTTTGATGAAGAAGAAGATCGGCTGATAACTGAAAAAATCTGGAATGAAAAAATTGTTGCATTAAGTTTTGAGCAGACTGTGCGGGAAACAAATTTTAATTTAAGTCATCGCTCCTTTGAATTAAATTCCGGTACTTACAAAATAAATACTATGCTTACTGATAAAGATTCCAGAGCTGAGTTTACCTCAGAAAATATTTTAAATATAAAGGATTTTTCTAAACAACCAGTTTTAAGTGATTTGATGTTAGTAGGTAAAAGAACTGTAGTTGAAGGAAACAGTAAAATAATTCCTAATGTTTCTAGAGATTTAATTACAGAAAAAGAAGGTATTCCATTATTTTTTGAGCTGTATGCCGACTCGTCAACCGAATATACACTTAACTATACTGTTACTAATCAAGACCAAGAGATAGTTTATTCTAATTCTGAAAAAAGAAAAATTGAAAAAGGAAGCAACCAAATTTTTTATACAATCGATTCACTTTCATTAAACATCGGAAAGTTTATTGTCAAAGTTGAAGTAAAAAATTCGAGCGGTGAAACATTAAGCAGTTCAATTAAATCTTTTGTCTCGAGGTGGGAAGGAGTTCCATCTACAATTACCGATCTTGACAAAGCAGTTGATCAATTAATTTATATTGCTAACCCTGATGAAATCGATTATATTGAAGGCTCTGAAACCAGGAACGAAAAAACAAAAAGGTTTGTAGAATTTTGGAAAAAACGAGACAGCAATCCGGCAGATGAATATAATGCAATTTTCAATGAGTATTTTAACCGCGTTGCTTTTGCAAATGAAAATTTTACCTCCTATTCAATTGAAGGCTGGCGTTCCGATAGGGGAATGGTTTTAATTATTCTCGGTCTTCCTGATAATATTGATCGC
Source organism: uncultured Ignavibacteria bacterium (assembly GCA_965365225.1). Classification (GTDB taxonomy): domain Bacteria; phylum Bacteroidota; class Ignavibacteria; order Ignavibacteriales; family Ignavibacteriaceae; genus IGN2. The sequence continues at coordinate 16,583 of CBDUAV010000016.1, forward strand.
CATCCTTTTGAATATTATTCTAAACCTTATGAGGTGTGGCAATACTACGATTTAAATAGAAGTTTTATTTTTATTGATAGCAGTGGTTTTGGGGATTATCGCCTGTCACCCGATACACCGCTATATGGTGATTTATACAGGTTTAGGTATTAATATTAGAAACCGTTGTACATAAACAAGGAAAAAGTTTTAAGCATTCCGTTTAACTTTTTTATAGTTACTTTTTAATGGTACTAACCATCACATTAAATTCTCTGCTCGAACGGCGATATTCATTTTATAAATTAAAATTTAATTCTGAAAACCGCTCCGGCAAGAAAATATATAGAGCCGGTGGAAAGGGAATTAACGTAAGCAGACAGCTTAACAGATTAGGAATTGAAAATATTGCGTTAACTTTTACAGGCGGTGTCAACGGTAAACTTTTAAAAGAGATTTTACGAAGTGAAGGTATTAGTTTCGCTGATATTCAAATAAAAAACGAAACAAGAGATGCGGCAATTGTAGTTGACAGTTCAAACAATCAATTAAGTACATTTTTTAGTGAAAATATCTCTATAAGCGAGGCTGAAGCCAACACATTCATTACAAAGATGGAGAAAATGATTGCAACCTGCGAGATTGTTGTTTTTGCAGGAAGTTCTCCGTGTGAAATAACGGACTCAATTTTTCCCATTGGAATTGATACTGCAAACAAGCTTGATAAAATTAGTATTTGTGATACTTATGGAACTCATCTTCAAAAATGTATTGATGCGTCGCCTTCGATAATTCACAATAATGTTGAAGAAATTGAATCTTCATTGAATACTACACTTAAAACCAAATCGGATAAATTATCAATACTCAATGATTTTTATTCAAAGGGAATTAAGCAAGCATTTATTACTGATGGTAATAAACCATTTTATTCTTCAAATTTTGACTTTCATTATAAAGTAACCGTGCCTAAAATTGAAGTCGCAGATTCAACCGGAAGTGGTGATTCATTTGTCGCAGGAATAGCTTATTGCTGGCATAATAAATTAACATTTGAAGAGCAGCTTGCTTTTGCTACTGCTCTTGCGGTTAAAAATGCTGAAACTTTAAACACCAGTTCTGTTGAAAAATATGAAACACAATCAATTTTAGATTTAATTGGAATTGATCAAGTTGGTAAAAAACTAAAAATAATTAATGACAAACCTGATTAGAAATATTTTCTTTATTTCCATCCTGTTTAATCAGTTAGTTTTTTCACAATCAATTAAAGAAATAGAAGTAGAAGGCAATACGGTTTTTAGCGATAGTGAAATTAAAAATTGGTCTACCCTTTATGAGGGTCAATCATTCTCCATAGATTTGTTTGATACATCCAAAACAAAAATTGCAGCGGAACTTAATTCAGCAGGATATTTTCATTCATCATTTAAAGATTCAAATTTTGAAATTTCTTCTGATTCTCAAATAGTAAATATTGTTCTAAACGTTGAAGAAGGAGAACCGACTTACGTAAATGAGATCCATTTTTCAACTGATGATGTACTGAACATTGATGAATACATATCAACATTTAATTATTTAAAAGGTAAAGTTTTTAGCAGGTACGAAATTGAAACTAGTATAAATAGTTTATTGAGTGAAATGGAAAATAAAGGTTTTCCGTTTGCAGCAGTAAAGATACAAGCAGTTAATTTTTATGATGATTCATTAAATGATGAACATTTAACAGATCTTCATTTAAAAATAACCAAAGGATTAAAAAGTAAAATTGATAAAATAGAAGTTGCCGGTAACAGCTCCACAAAAGATTATGTAATTATTCGAGAACTGAGAATTGATGCCGGCGAAGAATATTCGCAGGAGAGAGTAAATAATTTTCCTAAAAGATTAAACAAGCTTCGCTTCTTTGAACCTGTGCAAGCACCACAGTTTTTTGTTGATTCTGAAAATAACGGAGTATTACTAGTTACGGTTCGAGAAAAAAACACAAATAATTTTGATGGAATAATCGGTTACATACCCCCCGCAAATGATAATGAAACAGGCTATGTTACCGGTTTGGTAAATGTAACGCTACGGAATATTTTCGGAACTGGAAGAGCTGCAGCAGTTCGATGGCAAAAACTTACTCGCGAATCTCAGGAACTTGAGCTTAAATATTTAGAACCGTGGTTGTTTGGCTTACCATTTAATGTAAACGCAGAACTTTTCCAAAGAATTCAAGATACAACTTATGTGCAAAGAAGAATTGGCGGTGCACTGGAATTTTTAGCAACTGAAGATATTTCTGCCTCTGCATTTATCTCAACAGAAGAAGTCATTCCAACTGAAAGAGAAATTCCCATATTTACTGTTTACAATTCTTCCACGCTTACAACAGGACTAAGTTTAAAGATTGATCTTCGTGATGATCCACTAGCACCGACTAGTGGTTTACTTTTTGAAACAGGCTATTCGTTCAGCAGAAAGAAAATTAATGGGCCTGCTGAATATATTTCTCCGGGACTAGAAACAAATATAAATCTGCAAAGAATTACTGCAGGATTTAGTGCATTTTATGAACTTTTTTTCAAAAATATTGTTGCAATAAGTGTGAACGGAAAAGAGCTTAATGGTCCGTTCTTCGAACAGAGTGATTTATGGCGTTTTGGTGGAACCCGATCTGTCAGAGGTTATAGAGAAGAACAATTTTTAGCCTCGCGGATTGCCTGGTCTAATCTTGAGTACCGTTTGATGCTGACACCGAGATCATATGCTTTTGTTTTCTTCGATGCAGGTTATTATTCTATTGAATCCGATGAGGAAATGGGAGTGGTAAAAAATGAAGATGTTATTTTTGGATATGGGATCGGCATTACAGTTGAAACTGCCATTGGTTTATTAGGGGTAAGTTTTGCGCTCGCTGATGGAGATTCTTTCAGTGAAGGAAAAATACATTTTGGAATTATAAACGAGTTTTAAAATCTTTAAATATGAAAAAAATAACTAAAGAATATTCAAACGAAGAGATAACGGTCATCTGGAAACCGGATCTATGCATTCATTCAACAAATTGCTGGAAAGCATCGTTAAAAATTTTCAATCCCAAACGCAAACCATGGATTGATATGAGTGGAGGCACTTCAGAAGAAATAATAAAAATAGTTAACAACTGCCCATCAGGGGCATTATCATTTACAAGAGGGAACGAAATGACAGAACAAAAAGCACAACCTGCTCAATCATCAGAACCAAAATTGACCGTTCAGGTTAATAAAGGTGGACCGTATTTAGTAAAAGGAAAATTTGTTTTTGTTGGAACCGACGGAAAAGAGGAAGTTAAAGAAGGTTCAATTGCTCTTTGCCGCTGTGGTGGATCAAACAACAAACCATTCTGCGATGGTGTGCATAGTAAAATTGGTTTTGACCAGGGTTGATATTTACCTGATAAAATAAAAAACTCCTATCACACTGAGTTTGTCGAAGTGTGACTGCATAATTTGCTGTCAATCTTCGACGACCTGCCTGCTCTCCTCGCAGTGAAGCCGGAGATCGGACAGACAGGGCACAAACTGACAGCGTTTGATTTTACAAAAACACTCATTAATTTTCTTTTTCTTTTTGTATGTTTAGCAAGTCTTTCACTAAAATGTATTCAACTTGAAAGAAAAGCTGACTGCAATTTTTCTAATCACTCGACCAGTAAACTTTTTAATTACATTTGCTTCTGTAATTATTGCCTCAATTATTTGTCTCCCGAAAGGTTATCCTGAATTTAATGTCCTTCTGGCGGCTATTTCTGCGGTCTTTACTGCTTCTGCTGGAAATGTTATTAACGATATTTTTGATATCGAGATAGATAAGATCAACAGACCGCAACGCCAACTTCCATCAGAAAAAATTTCCATTAAAAAAGCTTATATTATTTATGTTGTATTTATTCTGATTTCTTTAATACTATCATTGATGGTAAGTGCTCGCGTATTTATCATCGTTTTATTTTCAAATCTATTACTATTCCTTTACTCAAAATATTTAAAGAAAATGCCGCTGGTCGGCAACACTACTGTAGCGTTTTTAACCGGATTGGTTTTCATTTTTGGAGGAGTTGTAGTTGGAAATCCCTCCGCTGCTATTGTCCCTGCTATTTTTGCATTTCTCATCAATCTAATTAGAGAAATAGTAAAAGATTTGCAGGATATTAAAGGTGATAAAAACGCAGGTCTGCTTACATTTCCTATTAAGTTTGGAATACTGAAATCAAAATTTCTATTTTCATTTATTACTTTTGTACTTATAACTTTTACACTATACCCGTTTATAACAAAGCTTTACAAGATAGAATTTTTTATAATTGTTATGGTCTTAGTAAATCCAATTTTGATTTTTTGTTTGAAACTAATATTTAAAGATTATTCGGTAAAAAGTCTGAAGAATATTAGTAACCTTTTAAAATTAAGCATGATTATAGGCTTGGTTGCAATTTATTTCGGAGTATGAATCAGAGGATTTAAATTGAAGGCATTCGATAATAAATATTACAGCAAAAAAATTAAACTAATCGCTGGAGTTGATGAAGCAGGAAGGGGTCCAATTGCAGGCCCTGTTGTAGCAGCTGCAGTAATGTTTAAGAGAAGTACTCGATTAAAAGGTGTAAACGATTCTAAAAAACTTTCTGAAAAAGAAAGAGAAAAGCTATTTGATAAGATTATTCTGAATGCTTTAACATACTCGGTTGCTGCAGTTGAGCAAAGTGTGATTGATGATATCAATATTCTAAATGCCACTATGCTTGCAATGAAACAAGCTGTAGAAAATTTAAAGTTAAAACCCGATCTTGTTTTAGTTGATGGAAACAGAAAGTTTCCATCAGATATTCCTGTAATTCCAATTGTAAAAGGCGATTCAAAATCTTTTTCAATTGCAGCAGCATCAATTTTGGCAAAGGTAACCCGAGATAGACTAATGAGAAATCTCTCAATTTATTATCCCGAATATTTATGGGCTCAGAATAAAGGTTACCCAACAAAACATCACAGGGAAATAATCAAGCAAATAGGTTCAAGTCCTATCCATAGAAAAACATTTCTTAAAAATATATTTAATGAGCAGCTGAATAAAGGTCTCAAAAATGTTGAGGTTGAGGTTATCTAGTAATGTCGAAGAGTAGAAAGGAACTTGCAGCAAAAGGGGAAGAACTCGCCGCACAAATTCTTTCAGATAAAGGTTTCAAAATAATCGAACGTAATTATCGTTACGGGCATGGCGAAATTGATATTATTGCAATTGACCCCGATTCAAAATGCACCGTTTTTGTTGAAGTAAAAACTCGTAAAAATTTGGAATACGGTGAACCTGAATATGCAATCACAAAATCCAAACAAAAGCAAATTAGAAAAATAGCAGAATTGTATCTCTTTGATAAAGAGATTAAGGAACTTGATTGCAGATTTGATGTATTTACAATTCTTTTTGAAGATTTAAATAATCCGGTAGTTAATCACTATGAAAATGCATTTTAAAAATTAAAAAATAAAATTGAGACTAATTCGTAAATACATAGAATGGACTGATAAAATAAACGACAAGCTTGGCTCAACTGCATCGTGGCTTGTATTGGTTTTAATATTTGTAATAACTTACGATGTGATTGTCCGATATTTGTTCCAATCCAGTAGTGTAGCCATGCAGGAACTTGAATGGCATTTGTTTGCAATTATATTTTTACTCTCTGCAGGTTACACACTAAAAATTGATGATCACGTTAGGGTTGATGTTTTTTATTCCGGATTTTCCGAAAAGAAACAAGCGTGGATTAATTTGTTCGGCACACTGTTTTTTTTAATTCCCTTTTGCATAATTCTAATAATTTCTTCTGAAAATTTTGTTCTGATTTCTTTTCGTGTTGGCGAAACCTCGCCTGATGCAGGCGGTCTTCCTGCTCGATATATACTTAAAGCATTCATCCCAATATCATTTTTCTTTTTGCTTCTGCAGGGAATTGCAATTGCTTTCAAATCCATAATTAAAATCTGTGATTTGAGAAAATTGAGAATATCGGAAAAATAAGTATGGAATTAATCTCTTTACTTTTTTTTGTTGCTGTCTTAATCTGTTTGCTGTGGGGTTATCCCGTTTCATTTACGCTTGGGGGGGTATCGATAATTTTTGGTGTAATAATCTTCGGCACCAATTTTTTTAATCTTCTTCCGCTTCGAATTTGGGGGATCATGTCCAACTATGTTTTAATAGCAGTCCCACTCTTTATTTTTATGGGGGTTATGCTTGAAAAGTCCGGTTTAGCAGAAGAGCTGCTTGAAACGATGGCACTTTTGTTTGGAAAACTGAGAGGTGGATTGGCAATCTCAGTTTTAATTGTAGGTACATTGCTTGGTGCATCAACAGGAATTGTGGGTGCAACTGTTGTTACAATGGGTGTTTTGAGTTTACCTGTAATGCTTAAACGCGGTTATAATGCGAAGTCAGCAAGTGGAATAATCATGGCTTCTGGAACTTTGGGACAAATTATTCCGCCGAGTATAATCTTAATTCTTTTAGGAAGTGTACTTAATGTTCCTGTGGGTGATCTCTTTATAGCTGCACTTTTACCCGGGCTGATGCTGGTTTTATTATTTTTTACCTGGATTGTCTTTTTAACGATTACAAAACCAAAATCTGTTCCTGCAATGCCTGCAGATGAGCTCTCGAAATTTAGAGGAACAGTAGCTCTTAAAAGAATTTTAGGTGCATTTATTCTGCCATCAATACTTGTGCTTGCTGTGCTGGGCTCTATTTTTGCCGGATTAGCATCTCCAACTGAAGCTGCGGGAATAGGAGCATTTGGTTCAATCGTTTTATCTATTATTAAAAGAAGATTCACTGTTAAAACGTTACAAGAAGTTATGCTAAGAACAACTTCAATTACGAGTATGGTTTTTTTAATTCTTGTGGGGGCAACGGCTTTCAGTTTAGTGTTTCGCGGTGTTCACGGCGATAGGTTGTTAACTCAATTTATTTTAGAATCTAACTTTGAACCCTACCAGTTTCTAGCTATTGCAATGCTTGTAATTTTTATTCTTGGTTTTTTTATTGATTTTATTGAAATAACATTTATAATCGTTCCCGTTATTGCACCAATATTAGTCCATATGGGATTTGATCTTTTGTGGGTTGGAATTCTTATTGCAATGAATCTTCAAACTTCATTTTTAACTCCTCCTTTCGGATTTTCAATATTTTATTTGAAAGGTGTTGCACCACCAGGTGTTACAACAGCGCAGTTATATGAAGGAGTTATTCCGTATGTATTGCTGCAGCTTACTGCTTTATTATTGATTATTTTTTTTCCGGAAATATCTTTTTGGCTTTTGAAAATTCTTGGCAGTTAAGAATAATCCCTTTCTGAAATGCCGTGCCAGCTGATCATATTCTTTTGAAACTTCCTGTATGATTCATAAATCTTTTTGCTCATTGCATCAGAATTTGATATTTCTCCTATTACCTCATCGGCATAAATTTTTAATTTTAAAAGCAGTTCGTTCGGATATTCTTTGAATTCAACATCTTCTTCATTTTTAAGTTTTTTGAAGTATTCAAAATTTTTAACATCGAATGCAGCTAATATTAATACATTTGAAGCTTCAGCGGCAACTTTTACAATCACTTTCAAATCGTTTGGAAGCTTGTTGTATGCATCTTTGTTTACCATTAGTTCTAATGTAGCACTTGGCTCATGCCATCCCGGGTAGTAATAATATTTTGCGATTTTATGGAAACCCATTAAATAATCGTGGTAAGGACCAATCCATTCGAGTCCGTCAATTACTCCTCTTTCAAGATTTGTATAAAGCTCTCCGGCTGGTGATAAAATCGTTGTTGCACCTGCTCGTGTAATAACCTTTCCACCAAGCCCAGGCATTCTTATTTTTAATCCGTTAAGATCATTTACTGAATTCATTTCCCGATTATACCATCCACCCATTTGACCGCCTGTGTTTCCGCTGGGAAATGGGAGTAAATTAAAGTCTGAGTATAGCTCTTGCCACAGATCAATTCCGCCCCCGAAGTAAAACCATGCATTCATTTGTCTTGCAGTCATTCCAAAAGGAACACTTGCAAAGAATTGTGACGCGGAGGTTTTACCTGACCAATAATAAGCTGCTGCGTGCCCCATTTCTGCTGCGCCTAAAGAAACTGCATCAAAAACTTCGAAAGCCGGAACAAGTTCCCCGCTTCCGTAGACCTCTATTTTTAATCTTCCGGCAGACATTTCATCAATCCATTGTGCAATTTTTTCAGCATATTCTCCAAGTATAGGAAATTTTGGTGGCCACGACGTAACCATTTTCCACTCGTATTTTTTTAGTGTGTGAATTGCCGCACTTTCACTTTTCTTTTCGGTTGAGCAGCTTACAATTGCGCCTGTTCCTGCGACGACGGTGGCAACAGAAATAGTCTTAATAAAATCACGTCTTTGGAATTTTTTCATCACAATTTCCTATTAAATTGAAAGAGTTACCAGATTAAATTATTAAATAATTACACATTATTCTATTAAAAATATTTTTTATTGTGTTCTATATCGTTTGGAATGAATTTATATTGAATTTACTTTTATTTATTTTTGTTACAAGTAATGAACATTTCATAAACTATCCAAAAGTGTAAATTGAACATCATTTCAAGTACAGATAAGTTTTTAACCCGCACAGAAAAACACTTGACTAATTTTTTCGAAATGATAGCCGGTTTGTTTGAGTTTTCATTTAAATTTCTAAAAGAAGTTTTTATCCCGCCCTACGAAGTTGATCAGATTCGAAAACACATGATCGAATTAGGAATGAAAACTTTACCAATCGTTGGAGTTACTGGTTTTATTATCGGGTTAGTTATTGCCATGCAGCTAAGTCCGGTTCTAAAGAGATTTGGTGCCGAAGCATTTCTGCCCGGGTCAGTAGGTATTTCAATTGTTCGGGAATTAGGACCAGTTATCTGTGCATTAATTTTTGCAGGAAGAGTTAGTTCCGGAATTGGTGCAGAGCTTGGCTCTATGCGTGTTACTGAACAAATTGATGCAATGGAGGTATCTGGCGTTAATCCATTTAGATATTTAGTGGTTACAAGAGTTTTTGCAACAACTTTTATACTTCCCATTCTCACGGTTTATGTTATATTCATTGCACTTATAGGTGCATACATTGCGGTTGTTTTAGTTCAAAATATGACCTGGGCATATTATTTGGACCGCGTGATTTTTGCTGTTGAATTTGGAGATGCGATCCCGGGAATTTCTAAAACATTTGTGTTTGGTTTTATTGTTGGAATAGTAGGTGCTTATAAGGGTTACAATGCAGAAAATGGAACCGAAGGTGTTGGAAAAGCTTCAACAAGTTCGGTCGTTGTTTCATCTTTGCTTATATTAATTTTTGATATGGTTCTGGTTAAACTTACATTATGGCTCTGGCCTACGGTTAAGTGATGGTTGAGATTAAAGATTTACATAAAAATTTTGATGGAAATGTTGTTTTGGATGGTGTTTCCTTTAATGTTGCTGAAACAGAAAACATGGTTGTATTCGGCAGAAGCGGAACAGGTAAAAGTGTTCTGCTTAAATGTATGATTCGATTAATGCAGCCAGACTCCGGTGATGTTATTATTCAAGGGCGAAATATTAGAGAATTAAAAGTAAAGGAACTTAACGAACTTAGAAAAGACATTGGATTTTTATTTCAGGGAGCTGCACTCTATGATTCGATGTCGGTTAAAGAAAATTTAGAATTTCCGCTTATAAGGAACTTTAAACTAACACAGACAGAAATGGATAAGCGTATTTCTAAAGTACTTGAAGCTGTTTCACTTGAAGAAGCAATTAACAAAATGCCATCGGAACTTTCGGGGGGAATGAGAAAAAGAATAGGCTTAGCCAGGTCAGTTATTACAAATCCGAAATTAATGCTTTACGATGAACCAACCACAGGTCTTGATCCTATTACATCAAAGGAAATAAGTAGTTTAATAATTGATTTGGAGCATGCTTTTAAAATGACCTCAGTGGTAGTTACACACGACTTACTTTGTGCAAAAATTATTGCTGATCGTGCAATTGTGCTAAGCGGTGGCAAAATTGTGGCTGAGGGAGATATTGAAAATCTGGTAACATCAGAAGATCCATTACTTAAAAATTTTTTTAGTGATGAAATTTTTGAAGAAAATAATGGGAGAGTTCAATGAAAGGAACATTAGCCGGTGCAAGATTAGGTATTTTCATATTCATTGGCAGCACGCTTCTCGTTATTGGAATTTTTATGCTTGGCAATAAAGAAGCACTCTTTAAACCAACTTTTACTGTAAAAGCTTATTTTCATAACATTGAAGGATTAAGAAACGGTGCACCGGTTCGTTTGAGCGGAATTGACGCAGGCGCTGTGCAAAATATTAAAGTAGTGGGCGATACTGTTAGTTTGATTGAAGTTTCAATGAGATTGCTTTCGGAAATTGAACACTTCATACGAGTAGATACACAGGCTGAAATTCAGACTGAAGGATTAGTGGGGAATAAATTTGTAGCGCTAAAAATAGGTGATAGCAGATCGGAGCTTGTAGAAGACGGTGGTGTTATTTTAGCCAAGGAACCTGTTAGCTTTGCCGATATTATTGATGAAACACAGGGGATAATGGCTTATACAAAAGAAATGACAAAAGATCTTGCTGGCATTCTAGGTAAAATTAATTCTGGCGAAGGAACAATTGGAAAGATATTTACGGATGAAGCACTTTATTATGCTGCAACCGATTTAACTAAATCTGCAGATAAAAGTCTTAAGTCGATTACTACTGAATTGAATTTAGTTACTGCACAATTCAAAACACTGGGCAGCTCAGTTGAATCGGTTGTTCAAAATGTTAACAGCGTTGTAACGGGAATTGATACACTTCTTTATAATGTAAAACAGGGAAAAGGTGTGATTGGTTCTTTGATGGTGGAAGGTTCGTCTCCCGATTCAAGTTTTTCTGCGATACTTTCTAACCTCAGAGAAATCACCGAAGAATCTAAAACGGCTGCAGTTAGCTTATCAGAAAATATGGAAGCTTTAAAGCACAACTGGCTATTTAAGAACTACTTTGAAGAACGCGGCTACTGGAATACTGTTGAGTACGAAGAAACAATAGACGAAAAGACGAAAGAATTGAATGAAAAGATTGAACTGCTGGATAGAAAAATTGAGGAGTTGAAATCGTTGGAACTTAACAAATAGCGATAAATTGATGACAAAAAAAATTTCTGGTATGAATTAAAAAGATAGTAATAGTATATACCATCATTTCCCCCTCTCCCGTATTTAATAAATCCTTAAATTAACAGGCTGGAATTCAGATTCATTCCAAATGATTCTACTAATGGCTAAAAAGAAAATAAATACAAACAATAAAAAAATAGTTGTTAAGGGCGCACGCGAGCACAACCTTAAAAACCTCAGCTTTGAGATTCCGCGCAACAAGCTGGTTGTGTTTACAGGTGTAAGCGGCAGCGGAAAATCTTCGCTTGTCTTTGATACAATATATGCAGAAGGGCAGAGAAGATATGTAGAAAGCTTGTCCTCTTACGCGCGGCAGTTTTTAGAAAGAATGAACAAACCGGACGTTGATCTTATACAGGGAATTTCTCCAGCAGTTGCAATTGAGCAGAAAACCGTTGCTCGCAACTCACGCTCAACTGTTGGTACTACAACGGAAGTTTACGATTACCTGCGTCTTCTTTTTGCGAGAATTGGCAAAACGATTTGTTTCGAATGCGGCAAAGAAGTTAAAAAAGCAACTACTACAACAGTTGTTGATTGGCTGGACAAGCAGGAAGAGAGTGCAAAATTCTATCTTGGATTTCCATTGCACGAGCATAAAGGTCATTCAGCAAAAGAAGAAGTTGAACTTTTAAAGAAACGCGGCTTCTTTAGAATTTACAACGGTAAAAAGTTAATCGATTTAAATGAAGAGAAAAATTCTGTAAAAGGTGCAAAAAACATCCGGGTTATTATTGAAAGATTTAAAGTTGAAAAGGGAAAAATCCGCGAGAAACTTTCAGATTCAATCGAAGTAACTTTTAAAGAAGGTGAAAACAGGCTTGTACTAATCAATGCAGAAACCGGTGAACAAAAAGAATTCAATAAATTTTATGAGTGCTGCGGAATAAGATACGAAGAACCTGAACCGAGATTTTTCTCGTTCAACAATCCGTTTGGTGCTTGCCCCGTTTGCCAGGGATTCAGCAAGACAATCGGGATTGATATGAATCTTGTAATTCCTGATCCCAACAAAAGTATAATGGATGGGGCGATTGCACCATTCCGTGGTGCTAAGTACAGCTCATTCCTTCGAGATCTTGTCCAGAACGCCAAAGCATTTAAAATTCCACTCAACATTCCTTATAAACAATTATCCGAAAACCAGGCTGAGCTTGTTAAGAAGGGTTTCGGTACGTATTTAGGAATTGACGGATTCTTCGAAAAACTCGAACAGAAGACTTATAAAATGCACGTGCGGGTTATGCTCAGCCGTTACAGGGGTTACACCATTTGCAAAGCATGTAAAGGTTCCCGGTTAAGAAGAGAAGCACTTCAAGTGAAGATAAGCGGAAAATCAATTTATGACATTGTTGCTCTTCCAATTGAAAAATCATTAAAGTTTTTTGAAGAGCTTGAATTATCGGATTACGATTTACTCGTTGGTGAACGAATTCTTACTGAGATAATTAAAAGACTAAAATTTCTGAATGATGTCGGCATCGGTTACTTAACAATGGCTCGTTTGAGCAGTACGCTTTCCGGTGGTGAGACTCAGCGAATTAATCTAGCAACTTCTCTCGGCTCTTCACTTGTCGGTACACTTTATGTTCTGGATGAACCAACGATCGGACTTCATCCAAGGGATAATAAAAAGTTAATTCATCTCTTAAAAAACTTACGTGATATCGGGAACACAGTTATTGTTGTTGAACATGATCCTGAGATGATACAGAATGCTGATCTGGTTTTTGATATGGGTCCTAAAGCCGGAGTATATGGAGGCGAAATTATTGCAACCGGAACCGTCAATGATGTTCTTAAAGATAATAACTCGCTAACAGGACAATATCTTGCAGGAAAAATGAAAATTCCTGTTCCTAAGAAAAGAAAAACGAATAAAACAAAAAGCATAGAAATTATAAATGCAAAAGAAAACAATCTAAAAAATTTAAATATTGAAATTCCGCTTAACAGGTTTGTAGTTGTAACAGGTGTTAGCGGTTCTGGAAAGAGTACGCTGATTCATGATGTACTTTATGCCGGAATTGCAAAATATTTTGGAATGGCACCATCACACATAGGAAAATTTGATGATATTAATGGTGCAAAATTTATTGATGAAATTGAAATTGTTGATCAATCACCTATCGGAAAATCGCCAAGATCTAATCCTATCAGCTATGTAAAAGCTTTTGAGCACATAAGACTATTGTTTGCATCGACTCATCAGTCGCGTTCAAGAGGTTACAAACCGGGTTATTTTTCTTTCAATGTTCCTGGAGGAAGGTGCGAAACCTGTCAGGGTGACGGATATATTAAAGTTGAAATGCAGTTTCTTGCTGATCTTTATTTAATCTGCGATGATTGTGGAGGAACTCGATTTAAAAAAGAAACTAGGGAAATTACATATCACGGAAAAAATCTTGTTGATGTTTTGGAAATGACGGTCGATGAAGCCGTTACTTTTTTCAAAGGACATAAAAAAATTGAAAAGATTTTGCAGGTGCTTTCGGATGTCGGATTGGGATACATAAAATTGGGTCAGCCATCTAATACTTTATCGGGTGGTGAAGCACAAAGAGTAAAGCTTGCCTCACATCTTGCCCAAAGCAAAGAAAACAAGCATACACTTTTTATTTTTGATGAACCGACAACCGGCTTGCACTTTGACGATATTTCCAAGCTGCTTAATTGCTTTAATATGCTTGTCGAAAGAAATAATTCTGTTGTGATTATTGAGCATAATCTTGATGTGATTAAATGTGCTGATCATGTAATTGATTTAGGTCCAGATGCAGGAGAAAGAGGAGGGGAAGTAGTTGCAACAGGCACCCCGGAAGAAATAGTTAAATTTGAACATTCCTGGACGGGAAGATATTTAGCCCCCTATTTGAACGGAAAGACAAATTGAAATTGAATGTAAAAATTTGCTGCATTCAAACTTTGGAAGAAGCAAGGCTGGCAATAAAATATGGCGCTTCTGCGATTGGTTTGGTTTCCGAAATGCCGTCAGGTCCTGGAGTAATTCCGGAAAATTTAATTACAGAAATTGCTGCTAATGTTCCTCACGAAATCCAAACATTTATACTGACAAGTAAAATATCTGCCGAAGAAATAATTGGTCAGTTGATAAATTGTAAGACAAGCACAGTTCAGTTGGTTGATTCTGTTGACTTTAAAGTTTACAGGAGTTTAAAAGAAGAACTACCACAAATTTCAATCGTGCAGGTAATTCATGTTGCAAATGAAAAATCAATTAGCGAGGCAAAAGAAGTTGAAAAATTTGTTGATGCAGTTTTATTGGATTCAGGGAATCGAAACAAAGAAGTAAAAGAACTTGGTGGCACAGGCAGAACTCATAACTGGGAAATAAGCAAACAGATTGTTAAAGGGTTGAAAATTCCTGTTTATCTTGCCGGAGGCTTAAATGCAGAAAATGTAAAAGAAGCTGTTGAGTTTGTAAAGCCTTACGGAGTTGATTTATGCAGCGGAGTAAGAACAAATAACAAGCTTGATGAGGATAAATTAAAAAAATTTTTCAATGTTTTGAAGAACTTGGATTAGTCAACTTTTACAACAATCTTCCCAATTGTCTTACCCGATTGAAAGTACCTTAAAGCTATAATCAAATCATCAAATGTATAAACTTTACCAATGTACGGCGGTTTGATATTCATATTAAATATTTCGAATAGCATGTTTTTTAACTCATCCGGTTTGTCCCACAAATAAATTAAATTAAAACCCATAACTGATTTATTAATATTTGAAAGTGAAAGCGGATCAACCTTTGGACGAAATAAAAACTTAGTTATAACTTTAAAATAATTTGGACGGGATGATTGAGACATGAATTGTGCACCGCCATAAACAATTATCCTTCCGGAAGGAGCGAGCAAACTAAAACTGTCTTTAAATATATTCCCCCCTATACACTCGAGGACAATGTTCAAATTCCTGCTACCTAATGCCTCACTTAGTTGATCTTTAAAGTTTTTACCTCGTACAATTACTTTATCGTAACCCTCATTTTTTAGAAATTCTTTTTTGGATTCCGAACCGATTGTTCCGATTGTAAATGCATTGAATTTTTTTGCTATTCTGTTCGCATAAATTCCAACTCCTCCTGCAGCACTATGGATAAGAACAGTATAATACTTTTTAATGTTTCCAAGTTCAATAAGTGCATAGTAAGCAGTTAATGACTGAACCATAAACGCAGCACTTTCTTCAAAGCTCCATTCTTCGGGCATCCTTATAATATAGCGATGATTTATTTTCAGATGAGTAGCATAGGCACCAAATCTTATTGTGCCTATAATTTTATCACCTGCTTTATAGTTTTCGACCGCATTTCCCGTTTCTAAAATAATCCCTGAATATTCCAATCCTGGAATGAAACTTCCCTTTGGTGTAGCACTGTAAAGTCCTTGAATAGCGAATAAATCAGCAAAATTTAATCCAATTGCTTTTACTTTCACTGTAACTTCATCTTTAGCAGGAGGACTAAGTTCTTCCTCTCCAAGTTTTAGATTATTCAGCGAACCTGCTTTATTTATTCTGAAAACTTTCCGTTTCATCGTGCTATCATTAAAAGTTTTTAATAATTTTGATTTAGTGATCTAAAACAACTTAAAGAATTATCTCTTCAAAAACCAAAGCAGAAAAATGAAAAAGACAATTACTACCCTGATGTTAATTTTAACTACTTATTTATTCAACTTAAATGCTCAATCCGAATATTACGGTATAAATTTAGATACAGTTAAAGCCCAAAAATTTGATATGGGGAAAATGTGGACGTTTGAAAATCCACCGCTTGAATACTTCGACCAAACTTACAACTTTAAACCCTCGGAGGAATGGCTGGATAAAGTTCAAAAGTCAGCTCTAAAGTTCGGCAGAGGATGTTCTGCCTCTTTTATTTCTGAAGATGGATTGATAATGACAAATCATCATTGCATAAGAAGCATACTTAGAGATTTGAGCACAGAGGATGAGGATCTTTTAAAGAATTACTTTTATGCAGAAACCTTGAACGATGAGAAGAAAATACCCAAACTTTATGTAAATCAATTAATGATGATTGAAGATGTTACTGATGAAATAAAATCTGCAATGATTGAAGCGCAATCCGATTCCGAAAAAGTTGCGCAAAGAGATAACAAGATTGAAGAAATAAAGGATAGATATGAAAAACTTAATCCTGATTTAAACTACAGAGTTATTTCACTTTACTACGGTGGAAAATATTCTTTGTATGGTTATAAAAAATATGATGATATAAGATTAGTTTTTGCTCCCGAACTAATTGTTTCAAAACTTGGGGGAGATTATGATAATTTCACTTATCCACGATATGGTTTGGATTGTGCTTTTCTTCGTGCTTACGATGATGATGGTAATCCGGTAAAAACAAATTATTATTTTAATTTTAGCGAAGAACCTATTTACGAAAACCAGCCTGTGTTTGTAGTTGGAAATCCTGGCAGCACAAACAGGATTTATACTTTAGCTCAACTGGAGTACTTGCGTGATTATCGCTACGGACTTCAAACCCCAATGCGTAAAGATCTCTATAAAGTTTATGTCGATTTAGTTGAAGAAACAAATGCCGAAGATATGAAACTTGTCGCTACTTCATTTAATGTTGGTAACGGCTTAAAAGTTTATGAAGAAACTTACAAATCACTTCTCAATCCTCTTTTCATTGCCAGGAAAAAAGATTTTGAAAAGAATTTTAAACTAGCTGTTCAATCTAATCCAAAATTAAATAAAGCTTACGGACATATATGGGATGAAATTGCCGAAAACAGAAGAGAAGCCTCAACCTTTGCAAAAGAAATGTTTGCATATACAATTAGTAGTTACTATTCTGCCAAATATTTCTTTATTGCTAAAGAGCTGGTAAATCTTGCTGAGCAATTAAGATTGCCAGAATCCGAAAGAGGTGAAGATTATAAAGATGAAAATCTGGATAGCCTAATCGAAAGCATCTTCCCTATCAATTTTGATAAAGAGCTGGAAGATAAAAAACTACTAGTACAGGCGAATTTAATACAGAAAAATCTGCCTACAGAAAACGAACTTGTTAAAACAATGTTTGGAGGAAAGAACGGTATTGAAGCTGCTAAATTCATTCTCTCAAAATCACAATTAACTAATAGAGAAAATGTTGTTGCACTCGGACAATCAGGAGCAGACGCTATTTTAAATTCGGATGACCCTTTTATTTATTTTATCTTGAACACAAGAGATAGAATAGCTGAACTGAAACAAAAGAATGAAAAACTTGCAGAAAGTGATGCAATTAATAATCAGCTGCTGGGTGAAGCTTTGTTTGAAGTTTATGGCGATGCGATTCCTCCTGATGCAACAGGCACCCTCAGGATTTCTGATGGAGTACTTAAAGGATATGATTACAATGGAACTTTCTCTCCATACAAAACGACATTTTATGGTTCGCTCGACAGGTATTATTCCTTTAATAAAAAGTTTCCTTTTAATCTTCCATCGTATTGGGAAGATTTGCCGGAAGAATTTGATCTTTCTGCTCCACTTAACTTTGTAAGCACTTGCGATATAATTGGGGGAAATTCAGGCAGCCCTGTTTTGAACACAAATGCAGAAGTAGTTGGTTTGGCGTTTGATGGAAATATCGAAAGCCATTCTGGCAGATTTATTTACACAACCGAAGCAAACAGAACAGTAAGTGTAAGTGCCGAAGGAATGATTGAAGCTATACGCGATTTGTACAGAGCAGAACGTTTGGCCTCTGAAATCTTAAATGGGAAGATCGATTAGAATTGGTTGTTTGTTAACTAATAGTAACAAAGAAATTGATTTTATTGAAGTAAACCTTAGTTGGTAAACATTACAATTATTTTTCTCTTTTTTGCTATCTATAACGAAATATGAAACTTACTTTGAGGCACAATGTGTGATGCTTAATCTTTAGAGATTAGGTTATGAAGAATCTTATAGTAATAGTATTTATATCAAATTTGCTTCTGTTTGCCCAGACGAGTAAAGAAGAAAAACTTGAATGGATAAAAAGTAGGGGTGATATAAAAGTTACGGAGGAAGGTGATGATATTTACCAGCTTGAATATCCTGGAGGAAGAACTCTGCATTATAATTTCGGGAAAACTGAAGCCAGCCAAACAGACTCAATCCCAACCACAGTAATAGAAACCTAGAACATAGA
>CBDUAV010000017.1:0-34986 GCA_965365225.1 uncultured Ignavibacteria bacterium
TTTTGGAGACAGATAAGAATGGCTGCAAGAAATTTATTTAACCGGTAAGGAGGAGAATAAAAATGGGAAAAATGACACTTTATTTAGTAATTGGTTTCAGTTTATTGTATATGATTATTGGTAATAACTCTAACCGAATGTCAAGTGAAACAGTACAAAATATGGCAGATTACAATGCAAATACAGTAGCTCACAATCTTGCTGTAAGTGCTGCAAACCTTGCCTGCAATGAAATGTTTTTAGACAATTATTGGACGAAAGGCGTTGCTAAAACAGATTTTTTAAATGGGGAAATTGAAGCAAATATTGTAATACTTAATGCCTTAAAAAACATAAGAAAGCTTGTTGCTACCGGTACTTATGGTGGCGTGACTAAAACAGTTGAGGTGATATTTCAACCTAGTAAGTTTTCCAAATTCGCTTATTACTCAATGAGCGAGGGTGGAAATATCTGGTGGACCGGGAATGATACAGTTTGGGGTCCTTTCCACACTCAAGATTATATGAGAGTTTACAGGCATCCAGTGTTTTACGGAAAAGCCTCAACTAAAAAGAAATTAATTTATTACACAAGTAAAAATAAGGATAAACCAAGATTTTTCGGCGGATTTGAACAAGGTGTCGATCTTCCTTTACCAACAGATGGTTTGGACCCGATGAAAACATCTGCACAAAACGATGGACTTTTCTTTACCGGACATGATTCAGTATATATTACTTTTGTTGAGGATAGTCTAAAATTCAGATTTGCTTATTCGGATAAGGACTCAACAGTGCATCTGCCTTCAGTTGCCCCTGGCGGAGTTATTTTTGCTGAAAACTCAATAATGAGATTAAAAGGAACTGTCAAAGGGCAATATTCGGTTGCCTGTTCAGGTACCGGAGGTAAGGGTAATATTTATTTAGATGATGATATTGTATACACCCAAGATCCGCTTAAGAACAAAAATTCTACAGATTTATTGGGAATTGTTGCAAAAAATAAAGTACTTATAACGGATAATGCACCAAATCACAGTGATATAAATATTCACGCATCAATTTATTCTGAGGATGGAGGCTTTGGAGCGCAGAATTATTCTTCAAGACCAATAAGCGGTAATATTAACTTAATTGGTGGAATTATTCAGCATACCAGACAGGCTGTCGGTACCTTTGGGTCTGGTGGAATTAAGTCTGGATTTGCAAAAAGATACAAATATGATGAAAGATTTATGCTCATTTCACCACCAATGTTCCCCGGAACCGGTGGCTTGGAAATTGTTTCATGGTATGAATAATAATATAATAATTGAATATTCAAATGATTTAGTAAAATTCAAGGGATAGCATGGAAACTTTTACAAAAGAATATCGGGGAAATGTAGTAGTAATAACTGTTAACTTGGTTAGTGCAACGCTTAATGATACAAACGAGTTTAAAGGATTTATGGATGAGCTTATCCTGTTAACAGAATGTGATGTAGTAGTTGATCTCGCTTCATGCAATCATTTGGATTCTACTTTTATTGGTGCGCTTGTAATGAATTATAAAAAGCTAAAGAACAAAGACAGAAACATGGTTTTAGTTGAACCAAATGATCAAACAAAAGTATTCTTAACAATGAATTCTTTAAGTAAAATATTTCCTCTCTACCCAAGTGTAGATGTTGCTGTTGAGGATTTACTTAATAGAAATATGATAGAGAAAAACTTAACTAATGGTAATCATAATTTTGTATTGCCAAAGCCAGCTGAAGAGGTTGATGAGAATAGTAATGAGTCAGTAGAAATAAATAATAATGAAACTGCGAATTTTGAAACTGAATTAGAATCGACAAATGAAAAGATTCAGCAAAATATGGTGCAAGAGGAAGTACTCGAATTAGTACCTGATGGAATGGAGAACGCAGCAATTGATAATTTAAAAAATAATATTGATGAAACTACAGAAGATGTCGGACAACTTATTCCATCTCCAATGAATGAAATTAGTTCAGAAGAAACATCAAAGGAGCAAATTGCAGAAAATAACTTTCAAGAAGAAACGGAAGCAATTAACGAGAATAAACTCGAAATGGAAAAATTTGTTCCAACAAATTCTGATGAGCAATTAGTTGCAGAACATGATACTGGTAATAGAGATTACAGAGAAGGGACTCTTGCCTGGGATTTTGGCCTCTAAAAATAATTTTTTCATAAGTATGGGGTGAGAATAAGAGGTTAAGTGGTGTTTACACTGCTTAACCTTTTTCTTTTAACGTATTTCGTTGTCTAGTTCTAGAACCCATGCATCCCTGTAGTCATCACTTTTCCATAGCTCATCCCGATAATTTTCCGCTTCAGATTTTGAATTAAAGGGCGGATGAATCTGAACAACGTAAAGATTATTCCTATTGTTAAAATTTACTTTTATATCTTTCTGCAACTGTAACCTGCTTTTATCAGCAAACTGTTTTGCCCTGTCCAGTGTGCTAAATGCACCAATCTGTACTACATAAACTGCGTCGCTTTTTTCAACTGGAGTTGCAAATGTATAGAAATCTTCCGGAGGAACCTCATCGAATACATAAGTATCATCAGTTTTTTTTTCTTTCACCGTTTTTTCTGCTGAAGAGCAAGCAGCTAATGAAAAGGAAATAACAAATAGAAAAATAAATTTCAATTTTAATCTATTCAAGTAGATTACTTTTAAAAATAAAAGGGACGGTTACCCATCCCTTATTAATTAGAAGATAATGTTGTCCAAAGCACCGTATGGAATTTTTGGGATTCCAAATTTGCCCAATGAAACACCTTTAAATGCAATGGTTCCGGGAATTGTGCTAACATCAATAAGTGGAATTGTAGCGCCGTATCTTTGATTGATAACTTTTATAAATTCATTTGCAACAACTGCATAACCCTGGCTTGTTGGATGAATTCCATCAAGACTGTAAAAACCGCCGTTCACAAATTCCGCAGTATATGTAATTCCATTATAGGTGACTCCCGTAGCCGCAATATCACGAATAAGAGTAAATCCATCCATCACAGCAAATCCTTTGGCACTTGCCGCCGTCTCGATAATATTGTTGTACGCTGCAACCGTCATATCAACTACTGCAATTTCATCTGGATCCAATATAAGATTATTTGGCCAAGGATTTTCTGGAGTTAATCCGAAAGGAAATTGAGTATTTACATTTGGTGGAACTGGAATACCATTTAGTGTATAGTAGGCTCCAGTAACATCTCCAATGAGCTCTGCAGCTGATGAACCGCTGAGCAAAACCAAGACATTAAATCCAAACAGATCATCAATTGATGCTGATCCAACGTCACCGCTGGTTTTCGCATAAACAATTCCGGGTAACTGATTTTGCTGCAGACTGAGTCCAATACCAGGACCAACTGTTCTAAAAAATGCCGCGGCTTTTACATCACAAATATTTCCTAGAACAACTTCAGCTCCTGACCCATCAAGTGCGTTAACAATAGCATTATAATTATCAGAGAAACTTTGAACTGAAGTAACCGGGAACAAACCACCACGTGTTGCAAATGCGAGTATATCGTTGTGTCCAATCCATAGTGTTGTAAATGTTGGCTGCTGTGCAATTGCGAGCTCTAACTGAGTTCCCAAGCCTCTGAGCACAGCATCGAAAAGAGGATTTGGGGAACCGAAATTTGCTGTATAACAACTATTTTGATCTCTGGCATTTAATACATCAGTTAGAAAAGCACCTTTAACTCCAAGATTATTATATGGTGCAGGATATGTTAAGTTAGTGGGTGAACCCTGGTTAGGATTTGTGTAGAGAGTGAATGGTTCAAGTACTTCAACTTCTAACCTGCCTCCTGTTCCGGGATCGCTGAATATTGCCTGTTCGTACACGGTTTCAACCTGGTTGGCAATTAATTTTCCAAAGGAATACATCTGGCTGCTTTCGAATACTGATGATGACTGCTCAGCCATTGTTAGACTATTACCAATTGAAACAAAACGGGAAAAATCTGCAGAGCCTAAACTAAAACCCGGAGCAGTCAGTTTATTATAATCATCACATCCAAAATATATAAGTGTAAATAAAACAGATATTGTTACGATTAATATTTTATTCTTCATTTCTATTCCTCCCTTCCCTATGGTAAATTATAGTAAAAACTAAATGACAGAAGATGTCCCGTAGTGTTGTACGTACCATTAAAGGGTGAATCTCCGGGAGTGTAGATTTCTTCAGAATTATTTACAGTAATTTCATTTCCTCTTATATATAAATACGAACCAGTTATGCCGAAATTTTCTGTTATTTTAGCATCGGCACCAAAACTGAATCCAAGTCTATCCGTTTCAGGAAGAGTTGGACTTATCCTTTCATTTTTAACCGGCTTTTTATCATAATAAACACCACCTAATACTGCAAGCTCGTCAGTTATATTATATTGCCCGCCAAACCTTATGATAAATGTATCTTCATACAACCTTGGGCTGGCTAAATCATCAAAGTCCGGATCTGTAAAATCTACTGCTAAAGTATCATAACTGGACCAGCCTACCCATTGAAAATCGGCGCTAAGCAGTAATTGTGGAACAACCTGAACTGCAATTCCACCAACAATATTCATTGGCGTAGTTAATTTAGCCGTAACATCACCATTCGGCAATGCTTTTATATCCAATAGCTGCTGTGCTCCAACTGTTGTTGCTTTTCCTTCAAAAGTGTAATCAATTTTGCTTCTAAAAGTTGCGCCAATCGAAACTTCTTTTATTGGTTTGAACATTAAACCAAATGTATAACCAAAAGCAGAGTGATCATTACCTTCCAGTTCTACATATGCATCTCCTTCAAATGGAGACTGAGAATTTTTTCTAGTGATTAAAACATCAGCAAAGCTATAAACAAATCCGCCGCTTACTGAAAGATTATCAAGAATGTTATATGCCAAAGTTATTGGTACCCAAAAAGTAGTTAATTGAGTTTTAACAGCTAAATATCTTCCAACCCAATCGTCTTCCCATTCTGTTCCTAATCCGAAAGGTGTTGTTATGCCTATACCTGCTGAAAACGAATTTGTAAAAGAGTGTGTAATAAAAAGATGACTTGGAAAAAATACATTACTTTTCATGTAATTAATTCCTACATCTGGTGTTACACCACGAAATGTAGACTTTGGGGAAATGAGAGCAGTTCCCAGCAAGAAATTTGTTCCGCTGAATTGTGTCATTCCGGCAGCATTCCAATAAATGGCAGACGGATCGTTTGCAATAGCGGTAAATGCACCACCCATTGCCATTGCTTTCGCGCCATGCTCGTTTATTTGGAATCCCCCCGCAAGAATTTTACCGGCTGTTAACGCCAGAATTATTAAAGTTATGTAGCATTTTTCTCTCAATGCATAACCTCCCTCTTTTGTTATGAAATAATTGATTACGAGAAAAAATCTATTCTATAGTAAATAATATGGTACCTTTTTCTACTGCGGTACCTTCTTTTACATATATCTTTTTTATCTGTCCGGAAGATGGAGCACGAAGATCGTTTTCCATCTTCATAGCTTCAAGTATCATTACAGAATCTCCCTGCGCAATTGTCTCTTCTTCTTTCTTCTTAACCTTAAGAATTAAACCGGGCATCGGTGCTTTTACCTCTCTAAGGTGATGTGAAACTGTCTGTGCATCTTCGATTAGCTTTATTGCTTTCTCCTGCAGCGCGGTTCTAACCGTAGCACCGAATTGATGACCTCCGACAATTACAGAAAATGAATCAATTGAAGTTTTTGAAACAGTTAATTCATACACTCTTTCGTTTAATCTTAGGAGGTATGATTCACAACCCGATGGAATGATTTCATAGTTGTATTTATTTCCATTTAATTTTACTTCAGAACCATTTAAAACTGAAATAATATTCTTCTTATTCTCGATTGTAACAGTATATTCATTCATAAAGCTGTTCCATCCATCTATTTGTAGTTTTCCTTTGATTTGATGATACATGATTCAGCGAAACTTTGGATTTATGAATTGCCGAAAAGATCGCTGCAACTTCCATTAAAGATTCTTTCCCTGATTTACTATGCAATGAGGAAATATCACTCATGAATTCTTCATTTAAATAATTTATATCAAACTTACCATCATTGAAATCTTTTTGACCAACAATTAATTTCAAGAATGAAATATTTGTAATCAAACCTGCAATATGATATTCTGATAATGCACGCTTCATTCTTTCAATTGCAGCTTTTCTGTCTTTACCCCAGCAAACCAGTTTAGAAATTAAAGGATCGTAGTAAACAGAGATTTGCGAACCAATTTCAAATCCGGAATCCAATCTGACACCCGGTCCGGAAGGTGCAACATAGTGAATTATCTTTCCTGTTGAAGGCATAAAATTATTTTCAGCATCTTCTGCATAAATTCTGCATTCAATCGAATGCCCATTTATTTTAACTTGATTTTGTTTGAAAGAAAGCTTTTTACCTGATGCAATTGATAACTGCTCTTTTACAAGGTCGAAACCAGTTGTTAATTCAGTAACAGGATGCTCAACCTGGAGTCGTGTATTCATTTCAAGAAAATAAAAATTCTTATCAGCATCCATTAAAAAACTCAACAGTTCCCGCATTAAAATAATTGCAGGCTTTTGCAGCATCTATTGCAGCCTGAGTAATTTTCTTTCTTGTTTTTTCATCAACAAAAGATGAAGGAGCTTCTTCAATAATTTTTTGATGTCTGCGCTGTATTGAACATTCTCTTTCATTTAAATGAACATAGTTACCATGCTTATCTCCAAATATTTGAACTTCGATATGCTTAGGTTTTTCTATGAACTTTTCGATGTATATTTCATCACTTGCAAATGCTTTTAGTGATTCTCTTCTGGTTGCCTCAAAAGCCGATTCAAATTCACCGGGAGAATTTATCTTACGCATTCCCTTTCCACCGCCACCAGCTGCTGCTTTAAGGAGAACAGGATATCCAATTTCCGCCGAAATTTTCACTCCTTCTTCTGGAGATTTAATCGGTTCAGTTGTCCCCGGCACGATTGGTACATTATGTTTTTGCATACGCTGCCGCGCTGCAGTTTTACTTCCCATCAATTTAACAGATTCTGAGGAAGGACCGATAAAAACTATTCCTGCTTTTTTTACTTTGCTTATGAATTCGGCATTCTCCGCAAAAAAGCCGTAGCCCGGATGAATTGCATCTGCTTTTATTTTGAGAGCAAGTGAAATTATTTTTTCCTGGTTTAAATAGGATTCTGATGAGGGAGCTGCGCCAATATGATATGATTCATCTGCGAACTTTGTATGCAGCGCTGTTTTATCTGCATCAGAATAGATTGCGGCTGATTTAATACCAAGTTCGCGGCAAGCGCGAATAATTCTTACCGCTATCTCTCCCCTGTTGGCTATTAATACTTTTTTAAACAATACACATCTATTTTAATTCAACAATTGTAATACCGTCTCCACCCGATTCAATAGGAGCAAAATAAAAGTTTTTAACTCTTTCGTGCTGTTTCAAAATTTCTTTAACCATCATTTTTAACACACCCGTTCCTTTTCCATGTAAAATCTCTATCCTGCTTTGTCCGCTCATATAAGAGTCATCAATAAATTTTATAACTGAAAAATCTGCTTCCTCAGGTTTCTTACCCCTTATATCTATTCTATACTCAGGTGCTGAAATACTAAAATTATGATAGTGCTCAATTTTTTCCTCTTGCTTTTGAGTTACTGCCATTTCAAGTTCTTCAAGTTTAACTACCATTCTTATCGTTCCGCTCTCAACTGTAGCAGATTTTTTATCACGATCCAATTGTACAATTGTACCGGTTGTGGCAGTATTTTTAATATTTACAAAACTACCAATGTTAAAATCAGTTATTTTTGTCTTTCTATCAACAGCAGATGTGTATATTTTTTTTGATTCATCTTTTACGGTTTCAACAATTTTTTTTGCTTCTTTAATAACTTCGCGTTTAGCATTCGATTCTTTTATTTCCTTAATAACATTTTCAATCCTTTTGTTTATACCGCTCAAAAAGTCCTCAGCGTCTGATTTTGTTTTCTTTAATATTTCATTTTTCTCTTTTTCAAGTCTTTCAATGTTGTTTTTATAAAGATTTGATAGACCAACGAGTCGGCTGTTTTCTATTTCCAGTTCATTTAGTTTTGTTTGAAGTGCATTTGATTTTGATTCAAGATCAACTAGAAACTGTTCTATTTTGTGTTTATCGGTATCCATTACACTAAGTGCATTATTTAATAAGCTTTCATCAATTCCTATTCTGCGTGCAATTTCAAAAGCATAACTTGAGCCGGGAATACCTAATTTGAATTGATAAGTGGGAATCAAATTTTTATGATCGAATTCCATTGCTGCATTTATAAATTCTTTTTCATCGTTTGCAATCAATTTTAAATTACCGTGATGAGTAGATGCAAACACTAGTGCATTTTTTTCTTTCAATTCCAAAAGAATAGCTGCAGCTAATGCAGATCCTTCAGATGGATCGGTACCTGTTCCTATTTCATCCAACAATACAAGTGTATTTTCATCTGATTTATATAGAATATTTTTAATATTTGATAAATGAGAGCTGAAAGTTGAAAGATCATCTTCAATGGATTGTTCATCTCCAATGTCTACATGAATGTCTTCGAAGTAATGAAAATTTGAATCAGGACTGACTGGGATATGAATACCTGACTGCAGTAATAAGGAAAGAATACCAATTGTCTTTAGTACGACAGTTTTACCACCGGCATTTGGACCGGTGATTAGTACTACTTTTTCATCACTTAATTTAAAAGATAATGGAACAGTATTTTGTCTTCCTAATTTTTTAAGCAAAACAGGATGCCTGGCATCACTAATAAATAGGGGTTTACCGTTATCAATCGAAGGAAAAGAACCGATGATTTCAATTGAATATTTGGCTCTGGCAAAAAGTGAATCTAGATAAGTTATTGCTTTAAGGGAGGCAGACAATCTGTAACTCTCTTTTCCAATTAATTGTGTTAACTCTTTAAGTAATCTTTCGATTTCTCTTTTTTCTGCAAATCCGAGAGATACGATTTCATTATTTAGTTCAAGCGTTTCTTCAGGTTCAATGTAAACTGTTTGTCCTGTTGATGATTCAGAATGAATAAAACCCTTTAAGTGTCTTTTGTGTTCCGATTTAATCGGAAGAACCATTCTTCCATCGCGTAGAGTAAGATAATCTTCTCTAACCATTTCTTTATTTTCAAGTGATTTCATTATACGGTTTATAGATTTGGTTAGTGAAGCTTGCTTTTCCCTAACTTCTTGTCTTATTTCAAATAATTTGCTGCTTGCTTTGTCCTTTAATTCACCTTTATCATCAATGATTTTTTCAATATGATGTTCAAATATTTTTTCTGAAAATAAATCATCAATGATTTTTTCAAATGAAGGGGCAATTTCCAAGTTTTGTTTCATGAATTGTTTTAACATTCGAGAAACTTTAACAAATTTTAGTATCTCTAAAATTTTATTTGCTGATAAAATAGCGCCGTCTATTTTGCTTTGCTCCAGACTTTTCGTTAAATCCGGAATGTATTCTAAAGGTGGATGTTCATTTCTAATAAGAATTTCTTTTGCTTCGTTAACAAGTTTGCCTGCTTCCAATACTGCTTTTTTGCTTCTTAGAGGAAAAGCATTTAAGATGCTATTTTTTCCATTTTCGGTAGTGGCATAGCCGGAAATATGGGTAATAATTCTATCGAACTCTAATTTTTCTATTGTAGAATTATTGATCATTTTAATGAATCTTTCCGTTCTATATAATCCTTAATAATCTGCTTTGGCTGAGGTGTGTAAGTACTTAAATAATCAATTGTTAAAGGAATTATTTTAAATGTTTTATCATAAAACAATGATGTTTTCCTGCTATTTTCATTTGGAAAATTAAACACATTCAAAATCAGAAATAGTGCACTCAAAAAATAAAGTATCTGAATTACGCCAACTATTCCCCCAACAATTTGATTTATTAGATTGTTCACTTTATCGAATGGATGAACAACACGCTTAATGATTGTGAAGATAATAATTATCCCAAAAAAGATTAAAATCCCCGCTATGATTTCAGACAAATAAAACTCAATATTTAGTGCATTTTCAATCATTAAGCCTAAATTACCAGAAAGGTAAATGGCACAAAAAATTGCCATTGCAAAACCAATAAGACCAATCAGTTTCCGTACAAATCCATCTTTAAAACCAAGAATAAAACCTACCAGTACACCAATCAATATTAGTGCATCAACAAGGTTCAATTTGCACCAAGAATTTTTTCAACTGCATTTTTAATTGATTTACCGTCTGCTCTCCCCTTTAATTCTTTAATTGCTGCTTGCATTAGTTTTGGAAAATCTGCTTTAGTTATTGTACCCAACGAATGCGATAATTTTTTAACTTCTTCAATAATTTCATCTTCCTTTAATTGTTTTGGAAGATAAGACATAATTACATTAAATTCGGCTTCTTCTTTGTTTGCCAAATCTTCTCTTCCGGCTTTTTTGTATTCTTCAATTGATTCTTTTCTTTTCTTTGCAGCCGTGCTTAAAAGTTTTATTTCTTCTTCATCGTTAAATTCTTTACCAGAACCGCTTTTCTCGAACTCTAAAATTAAAGCACGTAGAGATCTTAAAGTTTGAAGCCGGATTTTATCTCCTGATTTCATTGCATCCTTTAAATCAGTGTTTATTTTTTCACTTAAATTCATTTAACCCTCATTAATAAAAAAAGCAGGTGGTCAAAAATAACCAACCTGCTCGTTAGAAAATATATAATTATATGTTTTTAAATTTTAATGTTCGATGAGTAATTCACTCTTAAACAATATGCCTTCCTAAGCTCCTGTTGAATGTCCGTAACTAAACCCATATTAATTGCTTTGTCAACTCGAAGTGAAACAATTACGTTAGGAAGCGCCTGTCTTTTACCATACATAATTGGTTGAATGTCATCCAGCATGACAATACTGTCGTTAATCTGAATCTTATTTCCTTTCCCAACCCAAACATAAGAGATTAGTCTTTTGTTTTCTATTTTTTCCAGCGCTTCAGCTTCCGGTAAAGCAAAATCAACTAATACTTCAACTTCTCTTAGGGTAGTTGTAACCATAAAGAATAGTAAAAGCATAAAAATAATATCCGGCAGAGAAGCGGTTGGTATATCTTGTTTTGTACTAGCTCTTTTCTTTTCAAATTTCATTATTTCAAAATCCTATTTTGTTACTTGTTCAGGTTCTGCAATTGAAATAATAATTGGTACTGCATCCTTAACTTCTTGTTGCTCCTCTTCTTCAAGGTCATCATAATTATTTCCAAATCTTGAATTTGAATATTCATCCCTTACTTCAAAGAAAGCCATCTTTACCTGATCCAAAGCTTGTATATAGGCATTGTAAACCGTCTTTCTATCAGTCTTAAGAGATACAATTAGCTTTTTATTTGATGGCAGATCAATTTTTGATTGTATGCGGGGCTTTAGGGTGTTTTTAATCTGAAAAAGAGAAATAGCTTCTCCATTAAGAAGTACGTCGCCGGTTTCATTAATCAACAGCGCAGCCATACGATCTTTTGATACAGGAGGAGGCTCCAGATCAGATAATTCCGGGAGTGTCATACCAATACCAGTATCAACATCAATAACTGTAGCAACAAGAAAGAATATAAGCAGAAGAAACGCTATATCAGCCATTGAAGATGTAGGTATACTGGCTTCCGATAATTTTCTTTTTTTAAGCATCTTTAATAAAAATTAATGTTAAAATTATGTTGCTTAATTATTTCTTAGCTTTTATTTCGTATAATGCGTCAATTAATTCAATAGAAGCTTCCTCCATATCACCAACGAGTCTATCAATTCTTGAAACGAGATAATTGTAAAATACCTGCAAAATAATTGCAACTACAAGTCCAAATAGTGTCGTTAAAAGAGCAACTGCGATACCGTCTGCAACTATAGCCGGTGAAATTTGTGCTGCTTCTTTAATAGCATCAAAAGCTTCAATCATTCCTTGCACTGTACCTGTAAAACCAAGCATAGGGGCAATTGTAATAAAAGTAGAAATCCAAATCATACCTCTTTCAAGAAAACTCATTTCGATTCCACCATAAGCAATAATAGCTTTTTCGGCAGCTTCAAGACCTTCATCTGCTCTTAGTAAGCCTGCATGAAAAACAGATGCAACAGGTCCTCTTGTATTTGAACAAAGTTCCTTTGCCTGCTCAACACCTCCATCATCAAGTGCGCGTTTAACCTGTACGATAAATTTTTTGGTATTGGTCCTTGAGCGTGTTAATGTCCAAAGTCTTTCAAAACTAAAAGCCAGACCTAGAACAAGGCAGAACAAAATTGGCCACATAAAACCGCCACCAGCTTCAAATTTTGTTGTCAGCCAGTTTAATGCTCCTCCACCTTCGTTTGTGGCTTGTGCAATAATGTTATAAGATGATGAGATTACTCCTGATAAATCCATAGAAGGCTACCTCCTAGTTAATTGAATATTTGATGCTTGAGAAAGGATAATTCCAATAATTTTTAATAAGAATATGACTACAATAAACATTTCGTATTTCAAAGTCAACCAATTCTTTATGCTGAAATTTCAATTTTATATTGTAGAAAAGCGGTGCGTTAATTTAAAAATGTTTCCTGTAATAAAGTTATAGTTTGTAAAAATTGAATGAACAAATTCACCAATCTCAAAGGGCTTCACCCAGCTTTCAAAATCTGATTCCTGCATCCAATCTCTGTTTGCTGGTGTATCAATTATATATGGCGCAATGGCATTTGCAGTTAGTTTAAGTACTTTTCCCTCTTTTGCCAAGGTTTCAACCAGATAAATTAGTCCACCTTTTGATGCACCATAAGCTGCTTTCTTAGCCTCAGCGTTTAAACCCGTAAAAGCTGCTGTAAAAAAAATTGATCCTGAGTGTGAATTTTTAACGAGCTCAGAAAAATATTTTGCAATTAAAAAGCTTGTTTTTAGATTTATCGTCATCATATTATCCCATTCCTCAACACTGGTTTCCCAGACGGTTTTTCCACCTGCAAATCCACCAACCGTGCTAAACAGAAAGTAAGCAGTATCTTTTGAGGGTGAAATATTTTGAAAAGCATTTTTAACATTTTCTTCAATTGATAAATCTTTCACTTCGAATTGTGTTATATTTTTACCTTCTCTCGCTTGTTTATGAAAATCGAACAAATAATATTTATCGTAGTCTTTTTTTAACAGTGTGTCTGTTACTCCTTTTCCCAGTGCTCCGTTTGAGCCTAAGATTAATAGTTGTTTTTTCATTGTTCATTTCCTTTTTTTACAAATTTTGAAGTAACAGGGAAATGATCGCTATAACCACCGAGATGTCTTCTACCGCCGTAGGTTGGAAACGGCGTTCCCTTGTAATCTCCACTTTGTGTAACAATATATTTTGGTTTGTGTACTTTGAACGAATTACAGATATAATAAAAACTTGTATCAGTAATTAAAGATCCCGAAACTATTATTTGATCGAGCATATTCCAGGTTTCCTTGTATTTATAGCTTCCTGATCCATCTTCATAAGATTGATACGAAAGATTAAACATTTCACCTTTTAATTCGAACTCAAATTCAGCATGAAGCGAATCACATTTGATTGGATGTGCTCTTAAATTTTCCAGCAAAGAGATATTAGTAGGATCATCATTAAAATCTCCCAAAATAAAAATCTTTGCAAATGGATCGGTTTTGAAAATCCTGTCAACAGCATCACGTTGTGTTTTGGCTGCTTCAATTCTGTTTGGTTCCGATTCTTCCCTTCCCCCACTTCTTGATGGCCAATGATTGACAAACACTGTTACCTGCTCATCATTTTTTGTTAAAAGATTTACTCCAAAAATTAATCTTGTAGGCCATTTATCCGAAAGATGTACTGTATCCGCCTGAACGTTTAGTAATTCAAAAATAGTTCCTCTGTAAATTAATCCATTATCAATCCCCCGGTTATCAGGAGATTCTAGATAGGCAATCTTATAGTTAAGATCATTTAAATATTTATCAATCATCATATTTAACACATTTTCGTTTTCAACTTCACATACGCCTAACAAATCAGGTCCCTTACTATCATTCATCATTCTTATAACACGCGAAAGATTATATATTTTTTTATCGAGACGTTCATCATTCCATTCCATTTCGCCATCAGGAAGAAAAGCTTCGTCTTCTTTTACCGGATCATCAATTGTATCGAAAAGGTTTTGCAAATTCCAGAAAGCTACAAATAGTGTATCATCCTTCTGCGCTGTGCAGTTTGAAAATAAAATAAGAAAAAATGAGAGTATTGAGATTATTTTTTTCATTTTAATTTACTTCTGATTGAGATAAACAAATTTAGGAAAGATAGTTGAATAATCTAAACTTAACTCTATTGCTTTAGTGGACTTAAGTGAAGTAGTTTATTCCGAGATGCCATCTTTAAATTATACCGGCAATCCAAAATAGAACAGCAGCGCCCGCTGCCATACTTATTGCGTAAGGTATTTGTGTCCTAACGTGATCAATATGATCGCAGGCAGAAGCCATTGATGAGACAATAGTTGTATCAGAGATTGGAGAGCAATGATCGCCAAACACACTTCCGCTCAATACGGCAGCAATTGAAAGCGACAACGACGCATCCATAAATAATGCTGTTGGTACTGCAATCGGAATCATTATTGCGAACGTGCCCCAGCTTGTTCCTGTTGAAAAAGCAATGAACGCCGATGTAATAAAAATTACTGGTGCAATAAATTCAATACTTAAAAGGTTGTTTGATAAAGATGCAACGTATTCACCAGTTCCCAAAGTTCTGCAAGTATCCCCAATTGAAAATGCAAGCACCATTAAAATTGCCAAAGGAACTAATCCTGCAATTCCCTTTAAAGTAAAATCCATAACTTCTTTTAAGTTTAGCAGTCGTTGTGCCAAAGAGATTATTCCTGCTACAAAAATAGCTGATAAGACAGACCATAAAACCGAAGTTGTACCGGAACCCGCAGTTATATCACCATCGCCTGTAATTAACAAGCTGACTGGCATCATAATAATCATAACAGCAACTGGTAAAACCATATTCAAGGCCCGATGCGGAATGTTTTTTTTAGGTTTGGTTGAGCTGACATCTACGGAAATCATTGGAGTTGCACCATCTGCAATTGTTTTACCCAATTCTTCCGAACGGGCTTCGGCTCTTCTCATCGCTCCAAAATCCTTAAAAGAAAAAACAATATAAGCAGCAAACAAGACTGAAAGTATTGCATAAAAATTTAATGGAATAGTATTTATAAAAATTGACACGGGACTGCTGAGATTTTCCTTCTCCAGCAGAGAAATAACATAAGCTCCCCATGCATTTAACGGAATTAAAATACAAACAGGAGATGAAGTAGTATCACAAATGTATGCCAGCTTTTCACGGGAAATTTTTAGCTTTTCAAAAACAGGATGGAATATTGTTCCTGTTACTAAACAAGAGATTGATGATTCTATAAAAACAGTGATACCAACTAAATATGCAAAGCCAGCTGCACGTTTTCTATTAGTAATTATTTTCTTTTTTTGAATAACATCGATAAAACCCTGTACACCACCGTTTGCCTGCATTAATGTTATAAGTGCACCGACTAATGCACAAAAAATAATTACGCGTGTATTACCTGCATCATTAAAGACATCAATTAAGGATTGAATGGAGAGTTCAATTCCTTTTAAAACATTTCCATTTGAAATAATAGTCCACCCGGCTAAAATTCCAAGCGATAAAGAAAGGAACACCTGCCTGGTTTTTATTGCAAGAAGAATCGCAAAGATTGGTGGTATTACAGAAAGCCAGCCGTATTCCATTTAGGATTTTATTTTTCTTAAATCAGGATAAAGAAACTAAACTCTCTTGTGTAAAGCAGTTTAATTTACTTTCTGATATGTAGCACTGCCGAAAGCTAAAATTGGGTAAAATATAACTCCCAAAAACGTTAAACCCAAACCGAATGCAGCGTCTTTTCCAAAATTCTTAGCAATATCTATGTTTACAATTATTGCTATTACAAAATTTACTAGTGGAATTAGATAAAGTATCAACCACCAGCCTGGTCTTCCGGCAATTACAAGAAATAAATAAATATTGTAGATTGGAATTAGAACGCCCCAGCCGGGTTGACCGGCTTTTTCAAAAACTTTCCAGTAAGCAACAATAAGAAAGATGGAGATCGCCAGTGCAAAAATTATAAACAGTATAATTCCAAAATCGTCCATTAGTTGCCTCCATTTTTTTTGAAGATAGTTTAGAACATCTCAAAGATAATAAAAAAGTAATGTTTACAATATATTTTTTTTGATCCTTTCACCTTTTTCTCTTTTTAGAATATTATCAAATCTTTTTCCACTTATATAGTGATCGGCAAAAATCTTTTTATTTTTTACAATATTCATTACTCCATAACCCGATGGTGCATTCCTGGCATCTTTAGAGCTCTTTAATTGTGATATCTTCAAACTTACATTTTTACTTTTTGCAACAGACTTTAAATCAGGAATGCATTTTGCAAACATTGGGCATTGATTTGTATAGATTATTTTAAAGTCTTTTGAAGATATACTTTTATCTTCCCAATTAATAAATGCAGGCACCTTTCCATTTTTTAACTGTAAAACTAAAAGTTCGAACCTGCCTTTCTCTTCAATTTGTTTGAAACCATTTTTCAGGAAAATTTTTTTACCTGCCATCCAGGGACCATTGCTTGTTACCACTCCTACTCCATCCATTTTTCTTTGCTTTGCTTCCTTAACGCATTCATTTATCAGAAGGGTTCCGTACCCCTTTTTATGATTTTTTGAATTTATAATCCAGAGACAATGTATCATTAAATAATTCTTGGCTGCAACAGGGCGCCAGAAAAATTCTGAAAGAGTGTACTCGATCATTCCCGCACTTTTGCCATCAATATTTAGTACTATCATCTGCAGCCCGTTTTCAAATTCTTTCTTCAACCATTTTAATTTTAATTCGAAACCAGGGTGTTTTTGATTTGTTAAACAACCTAAGCCGTACCTTCTTACACCTTCTTCATTTTTAATCTTATTTAATTCAATTTTGCTCACTATAATTCTATCCATTCTGCTGAAGCTTGAAAAACAATCTTTTCAGTGTTCAAGTTTTTAGCTTCAATAAAATGACTATCTGATAATATACCTTTAGATATCTGAAGTGTATCACCAAACTTAGCCTCTGAAAGAAATGATGTGGTTAAAGTTTTTATTTGATAAGAACTATGAAATGTTTCATCGTAACAATCGTTTAACAGTTCCACATATTTTGCATTGTTGGCATGACGGTTTAAATCAATATCTGAGTACTTAATTTCCCTAGAGAATATTATTTCTGTTTTGGGGACATTTAAAAATTTTTGTGGTAGCTCATCAACAGCACTTTTTTCTTCTAAAAAAATAACATCAGGAAAAAGCTGTGGCATACTTTTAGGTCTGAGTGATTTAGCATCCAAAAAAAGCCAGGCGGTTGTTGCTTTGCACAAAACATTATCTTTATTATCCATCATTAAAAAATCTCGCATTGAATAAAGCTTGTGTTGTTTTTTACCCCAAGTTTGAATATATATTTCATCCATTACTTTTGGATAACTTAAAAACTCAAGCTTTGCCCAGTATAATACCCAGAAATATCCTTTTTTATAGAGATTGCTGTATCCAACTTTTAATTCTTCAGCATGATCTGAAGCAGCATCCTGAAAATAATCGAAGATAGTGCTAACTTTTAAACGGTTGTTTGCATCAACATCGAATGCGCGAATTTTAAGTGTGGCATCCCAGAGAGATTTCATAAATTATTCCACAACAGTTTTTTGTAGTGC
Source organism: uncultured Ignavibacteria bacterium (assembly GCA_965365225.1). GTDB lineage: Bacteria > Bacteroidota > Ignavibacteria > Ignavibacteriales > Ignavibacteriaceae > IGN2. Next base: position 17,897 of record CBDUAV010000017.1, read on the forward strand.
TTTTTGTGATTGCAGATTATCAAAATGAATAAAGAGAGCACCGAAAATTAATAATGCAGTCATAATTCTTCCGATAATATTTATAAGATCTATTCCTGAAAATAAATAATCAAAATTAATTTCAGTTAAAAAAGGACCATAGTCTAAAGCAATGAACAATGCTTTATATACTATAAATGACAACACTAATCCTGTAATCAGACTCCAGATTTTTGCACCCCATACATTAACCGTAAATACAAATCCAAGCATAAAAGCAAAACCCCAAATAAAGTCTTCCAATATTTCAATAATATTTAGAACTGGTATCTTGATTATATTTTCACCTGGTAGAACTTGAGCATTCATCATTATTATGGATTTAAAATAGAATACAGCAGCAATTACTGCACCCCAAATAAATGGTTGTATCCAATTCTTTCTAAAAAAGTGACAAGTGAATACAAAAAGAGCGGAAACTACTAGATCAATTGCAACTCCAATTAAAATATAATCAAGCTCCGGCATCAAGTAATCATCAAATCCTCCAATCAAAGCCAAATGCATAAATCTAATTATAATTAAGGAAATGAATAGTGAAATTCCAACAGAATAGTTGACACCGTGTTTTTCTATATTAAAGAGCAAGGGGAACTCTTTAATCGACTTCCAATTAATTTTTTCTACTGGGATTATTTCTGTAGTCTTATCAGGAGTCGCATCACTTTTAACAATTAATTCGCAAACTTCAACACATCTTGATATAAAAATTGGAAGTAGAATTAAAAAATTAATTGCTCCGGTAAGATATCCAACGAATGGGATGATACCAATGAGTGCCATGATTGCAATAATGTATCCTAAATTATCCTGAACTACTTTTTGTACATCATATTTTTTAGCAACTAAATTAATGTCGATTGGAAGTTTTCCTATGCCTTTAAAAAGCCAGTAAATATTAAATATAGGGATGAAAAGATAACCTACTGCCTGTCCTGCTGTTGGAATTGAAGGTGTGATCCCTAATTCGTATTCTTTTGTGATAACATATTTCCAAATGCGATAAAGAATTATATAAAACAGCACAAATGTGACTATAATAAGAATGGATGCAACGAAAATAAAAATTAATCCAAATTCAGGTGTGTCTGCAAAAATTAACGCAAGTCCAATAAAAAATATAGAAGCGCTTGTGTACAGCAGGCTGTAAAAAGTAGTCAGATTTCCGAAGTGAGGTTTGCCCTCAGAATTTTCTGTGGTCATTGTCCCCTCCCTTTAGATCTATTTAAATGTTACAGAACAATAATAAAATTCTCAATAATAGTTTTAAATCATTTAGCAACTATATCTTTGAACTCTTCTTACTGGTCTAATCGAAGACGTTTAAATTGATGAAAGCTTATAAGTTTTTTCTGATTTTCATCCCATAGTTTTAAAAATAAGCTTCTGAAACTTGATCTTAAATTCAAAACTACACCTAGCTGAAAGTAAGGATTATCTTTATGACATTTTTCTAAAAGATAGTTTGGAATTTTAGGGCTTAAGTGGTGAATATGATGAAAACCAATATTGCCTGTGAACCACTGTAAAACTTTCGGTAATTTGTAGTAGGAACTACCGCGCATAGCAGCTGAAGTATAATCCCAACCATTTGTTTCACTCCAGTAAGTATCTTCAAACTGGTGCTGCACGTAGAACAACCATGTTCCTGTAGTGGAAGCAATAAATGTAATAGGGAGCTGAACCATTAAGAAGATTTGCCATCCAACAAGCCAAATCAATCCTGCAATTAATAATGTAATTACAATGCTGGTAATGTAAACACTAGGCTGAAATTTTTTTAAGTCTTTTGGATCAGAAAGCGGCAGTCTGTAAAGCACAACGAATAAAATAACAGGAATAATTACAAATAAGACTATAGGATTTCGGTAAAGGCGGTATTTTATCCTTCCCCAACGAGATTGCTGTAAAAATTCATCCACCGTCATAGTGTAAATATCCCCGATTCCCCTTTTATCAAGTTTACCGGCACTGGCATGATGAATAGCATGATTTTTACGCCAATAGTGATAAGGAACTAAAGAAATAATGCTGCTAGCCATTCCCCAAAAATCGTTTGCCCGTTTCGATTTAAAAAAGGCGCCGTGTCCGCAATCATGCTGAATGATAAAAATTCTTACTACAAAGCCCGCTGCCGGCAGTGCTAAAAGAAGAGTTATCCAGTAACTTACATCTATGCTAAGGTACATTAAATACCAGATTATTAAGTACGGGATAAAGGAATTACACAACTGCCAGATGCTTTTCCGGTTGACGGATGTTTGATATTTTTTAACAAGACTTTCCCAGGAAGGCAGTTTTGAAGAGGTTTCTTTTGCAGATATCATATTTTGTGTTTGATCGTTCCTATTATTTGAAAAACAAAGATAGTGATAAATCTGGTAGGAGGGAAAAAATGTTTTTCTTCAAAGCAGAATATTCATTCAGTAATAATCAAATCAATATATAAAATAGATGTAATCTGGCAATACATTTAAACTTATAGTTGTTATACTTATTTTCAATACTTCAAATACCTTTAATTTTAATCATACTATATGAAAAATAAAACATTCGTAATTGTAGATGCCATGGCAATGGCTTACAGAGCCTATTTTGCTTTTATCAATCGTCCGCTTTCGAACAGCAAAGGTGAACCAACTTCAGCTGTTTACGGTTTTGTAAATCAGCTTTTAAAAGTACTTGAAGATCACAAACCTGACTATATCGCCGTAGCCACAGATTCAAAAGAAAAAACCTTTCGTCATGATATGTATGAGGATTATAAGGCCACTCGCGAAGCAATGCCAGATGATATGATTCCACAAATAGGAAGAATAAAAGAAATTGTGGAGCTGTTGAACATTCCTCTTTATATAAAACCTGGCTACGAAGCGGATGATATAATCGGTACAGCAGTTAAGATTGCAGAAAAAAATGGCATGATATCATACGCAGTTACACCTGATAAGGACTACATGCAACTTGTTACAGATAAAACAATTGTAGCAAAACCCGGTAGAGGTTCCGATGAAGTAATTTTTTATAATGTAAAAAAAGTAATTGAAGATTATGGATTCGAACCGATACAGATGATTGATTATCTTGCTTTGATTGGCGATAGTTCGGATAATATTCCCGGGGTAAAAGGAATTGGACCTAAAACTGCTTTACCTTTAATCCAGAAATTTGGGTCACTTGAAAAAATTTATAAAAATTTAGACAAAATTGAAAAAGCCGGCACAAAAAAGAAGCTGGAAGAGAATAAGGAAAACGCATTGCTTTCAAAAGAACTTGCAGCAATAAACTGCAGCGTTCCGATGGAATTTGATTTTACAAAAGCAAAATTTGAAAAACCAGATTTTGATAAACTCCGCGATCTTTTTGTTGAACTTGAATTTAAAAATCTTTATACCCGTTTACTAAAAGTTTACGATAGTTCTAAAGTTGATGAAATAAAAGATGAAGATTTAAGCGAAGCTGAAACTTTTGATAAAACTGCAAGCAAATACAAGCTTATAACAACTTTAAAAGAAGCTAAGGCTCTCGCAGATACTCTGAAAAAGAAAGAATTATTTATTTTTGATACTGAAACAGACGGGCTTGATCCATTCTCATTAAAGATTTTGGGAGCATCATTTTCAACTAAAGCAGGTGAAGGAGTTTTTGTAGCTATTCATCCGGGAGAAAAGAAAATATTTAAAGATGAAAAAGAAAGAATTCCTGTTGAAGAATTTGTAAAAATATATAAACCTGTTTTTGAAGATAAAAAAATAAAAAAAGTATGTCAGAACGGTAAATATGACATTTCCGTTTTACGCAGCATCGGAATTCAGCTCGAAAATTTCTACTTCGATACGATGATCGCAAGCTATATTATTGATCCTGATCAAAAGCATGGAATGGATGGCTTATCTGAAAAATATCTTAACTATAAACCTATTCCCCTTTCTGAATTGATCGGCACGAAAAAAGACCCGACTCTGCTTTACGACGCTGATGTTGAACAGCTATCAGATTATGCTGCTGAAGATGCTGATATCACATATCAGCTTTATGAAGTTTTAAGTAAAGAAATAAAAAAAGAAAAGCTGGAAAAAATTGCTTTCGATGTTGATTTTCCACTAGTCCCTGTTTTGGAAGATATGGAATTTGAAGGTGTTAAAATTCATAAAACCGCACTCGACAGTTTCAGTAAAGATTTACAAAAATTAATTCATAAATACACAAAAAAAATATACAAAGCTGCTGATGAAGAATTTAACATCAGCTCTCCTAAACAGCTTCAAGTAATACTGTTTGAAAAGTTAGGCTTAACTTCCGGCAGAAAAACAAAAACTGGTTTTTCAACTGATGCCCGTGCTCTTGAAAATCTAAAAGGTGAGCATGAAATTATTGATATGATTTTAGATTACAGACAAGTAACAAAACTTAAATCAACTTATGCAGATGCACTTCCCAATCTTATCAATCCAAAAACAGGAAGAGTGCACACAGATTTTAATCAAACTATTGCTTCTACAGGGAGATTGTCCAGCATAAATCCTAACTTGCAAAACATTCCTATCAGAACAGAAATGGGAAAGGAAATTAGGAAAGCTTTTGTTCCCAGGGATAAGAATCACGTTTTACTTAGTGCAGACTACAGCCAAATTGAACTTCGTATTATGGCTTCAATTTGTGGCGACGAAGGATTGATGAAAGCATTCAAGGCCGGCGAGGATATACATCGAAACACTGCTGCACTTGTTTTTATGGTTGATCCAAAAGATGTATCTGATGATATGCGCCGAAAAGCAAAAGAAGTAAACTTTGGAATTCTTTACGGAATTGGTCCATTCGGTTTAAAAACAAGATTGGGAGTAACACAAGCCCACGCAAAAGAAATAATTGAAACGTACTTCAAGACTTTTAAAAAAGTAAAAAATTATATGGAAGATTCAGTTGAAAGAGCAAAAGAAAAAGGATATGCAGAAACTCTACTTGGAAGAAGAAGGTTTTTAAGAAACATTAATAGCAATAACCGTGTTGTACGGCAATTTGAAGAACGCGTTGCTATAAATATGCCCATACAAGGTAGTGCAGCAGATATGATTAAAATTGCGATGATAAGCATTCACAACAAGCTGGTAAAATTAAAATTTAAAACAAAAATGGTGTTGCAGGTGCACGATGAGCTTTTATTCGATGCGCATAAAGATGAAGTGGATGAACTCAAGCCGATGATAAAAGAATTGATGGAAAAAGCACTACCATTAAAAGTTCCAGTGCTTGTTGATATCGGAACCGGAGATAACTGGCTTGATGCACACTGAAATTGAGTAAGTGTAAGTTATTATTATTGGTAAATTGAAAATAAAATCAGCAGAAATAAGAAAAATTCTATGTATAAAACCCCGCGGAATCGGAGATATTGTTCTTTCTACTATCGTGCTCGAAAATATTAAAGCTGCCCTTCCCCAATCCAAGATTCATTATCTAACAGAAGAATTTGCAAAACGTATTGTTGAGAACAATCCTTTTGTGGATAAAGTTATAACATTCAATAAAAATGATTTTGTGTTAAAAGTCTTAAAAAAAGTAAGAGAAGAAAAATACGATTTGATTCTCGATTTTTGGTCTAATCCAAAAACTGCACAAATAACTTTTTTATCAAGAGCAAAATACCGTGCGGGTTACAACAAACGCGGGCGGAAGTATGCTTATAACATTATTTCAAACCCGGGTGATGAACACACACATGCTGCTGATACACACTTGCTGCTTTTGAATGAACTTCAAATTCCAGTTGTGAGTAAAAATATTCTTTTTTATTTAAATGATGAAGAAAAATCGTTTGCAGGTAATTTCATCTATAAAAATTTTAATACTGAATTAATTCTAGGCATCATTCCTTCAGGAGGATGGAGATCAAAGCGATGTGAATCAAAAAAATGGATTGAAATATGCAAAGAGATACAAAAAAGTATAAATGCAAGATTTTTAATTCTTTGGGGTCCGGGTGATGAGGATGATGCAAATCAAATTAAAGATGCATTAAACAAAGATGCAGTGCTAATTCCTGGAACAGACATCGGAAAACTTGCAGGTTTAATAAGTCAATGCAAGCTGGTAATTGCAAACGATTCTGGTCCAATGCATATTGCTGCTGCTCTCGGAGTTCCCGTAATTGGTATTTTTGGACCAACAAATCCAACAAATCATAAACCGTACTCCGAAAAATCTGACTATGTGATTAAAGAAGATCTTCACTGCATTAAATGTAACTTATTAGATTGTCCTTTTAACCACGAATGTATGAAGGAATTGAATCCTGATTATTTTATAAGCAAAATAAAAATTTTACTCGATCTCCAATGATAAAAAAGATAGAGATATTCCTTAGGCAAATAATACTAAAAATTATTTTAGCTTCTTCCAAAAGAAGAACAATTAGGGAAAAACCTGCGGTATCGAGGCTATCAAATGTTCTGTTTATTAGGTTAAACAGGATAGGTGATGCCCTGGTTACTACACCCTTCTTAACTCAGATTAAAAAAGAGATCGGGTGTAAAATTTTTGTCCTCGCCGATGCTAATAATCATTTTATTTTTGAACATTGTCCGGTTGTTGATGAAACAGTTATTTATGAAAAGGGTATTAAGGGTATCAGGCATTTAAAATCCACTCTGAAAAAAAACAATATTGATACAATAGTAGACCTTCATGATGATGTATCTACAACAATAAGTTATATTCTACGAATGACTAAAACTAAACAGATATTTGGACTGAAAAAGAAAAATGAAAAATTGTTTACTCATACTGTTTCCAAACCAAATCCTTCTACTAATCATATAATCGAAAGGACATTTGCATTAGCTAATCTCTTTGGATTCAATCCACGGTTGAATACTGCAAAGGTTAATTATCAAATTGAACAAAAATCAATTAGTATTGCCGAGGGGTATTTAAAACAATATGAAAACAAATTTTTATTGGGGATTAATATTACAGCGGGCAGTGAAGCCAGATTCTGGGGAGTCAGTAATTACAAAAGGTTAATAGAGCAAGTGAAAAAATATCAAATTAATTATCTTTTGTTTACCAGTCATGATTACTTTCATATTGCTCAACAAATAACAGAGGAAAAAAATATTTTTCCTCCCAGTAAAGACTTTGATATTTTTGCTGCAGGAATATCTAAATTAAATATGTTATTTACACCTGATACTTCAGTTGTGCATATTGCCTCTAAGTTTGAAATTCCAGTATTTGGTTTATATGTCAAATACAAGACGGATGATATGATTTGGAGTCCTTATAAAACAATATTTGATTCAATCGTTACTGAGGAGTCAAGTCTTCTTAACGTAAGTTATGATGAAGTTATAAATAAATTTATCCCTTTTCTTGAGAAACAAGTTTATGTCAAAGCAAATTCCTGATTGTAAACGATTCACAGGTTATAAACCCTGTTTTCCCGGTCATAATTGTCTGGAAGAAGGTTGTAAAGATAATATTCCAATCGGGACAAAAATTTTAATAATTAATTTAGACGCTATGGGCGATGTGTTGATGACGACTGCTCAACTACCAGCTTTAAAGCGAAAATTTCCTGAGTCAACTGTTTACTGGATTACCCTAAAAAATGCATCTCCCCTCCTCGCAAATAACAGGCTTATTGATTACGTTTATGAATATAATTTTGAGTCGTATTCTGTACTTAATCAAATACAATTTGATTACGTGTTAAACGCGGATAAATCAAAACTTGCATGTGCACTACTAAACTCAGTTTCTGCTGCAAATAAACTTGGTTTTGGTTTGAACAAAGATGGGGCTATAATTCCAGTAAACCAGGGTGCAAATTACAACTACAAGCTTGGAATAGATGATAATTTAAAGTTTAAATTAAATAAGAGGACAGGACAGCATTATTTAGCCGAAACATTTGAATTAGAATATAATAATGAAGAATACGTTTTTGAATTTACGAAAGATGAAATCAATTTTATTGGTAAATACAAAGAGCAAATCGGTATAAGTAATAATGATAAAGTAATTGGTTTTAATACCGGTTGTTCGAATCTTTACCCTAATAAAAAGATGACAATTGAACAGCATATTTATTTAATTGAAAAATTATTGGATAAGAAAAAATATAAAATTGCATTGTTTGGTGGTCCTGAGGACACAGAACGCAATAAAATAATTCATAAGAAATTCAGTAATAAAATAGTAAACACACCGGTTCAAGAAGGTGTCCGTAAAGGTGCATGCTACGAATCAATAGCCGATGTTGTAATTACAGGCGATTCTTTTGGAATGCATCTGGCAATCGCTTTAAAAAAATATGTTATTGCATGGTTCGGAGTAAGCTGCTGGTCAGAGATAGATCTATACAATCGAGGCATAAAATTATTTCAAAAGGATTTGCATTGTTCACCATGCTGGAAAATGGAATGCCCTTATAATCTGGAATGCATTCAACAGATCGATTTGAGCAGAATTCTCTCTGAAGTGGAAAATTATTTTAATAAAAATAATTAATATCTGTGTTTCAGAAAGATATAAATCCGTTTTCGAGATCGAGAGACAATGAAAAACCTTTAATTTTAGACGGGGCAATTGGTAGTTTACTGCAGCAAATGGGTTATAGACCGGATTCTAATATCTGGATGACTGCACTGAACAGTTCCTTGCCCGAAATTATAAAATCGCTCCATAAATCATATATAGAATCGGGAGCACATATAATAACAACTAATACATTCAGAACAAATCCATCAGCATTATCGAAAGCTGGGATAACAAATTGTGCTCCACTCGTAATGCAAGCAGTGAATTTAGTAAAAGAAACTATTAAAGAATTGCCTCTGTATATAGCAGGAGCGAACGCACCAGCAGAAGACTCCTATCATAGCATTAGAAAATTAAGCTATAATCAACTTGAATTAAATCATAAAATTCATATTGATTTACTTATAGAAAATGATGTTCACTTCATCTTAAATGAAACACAAAGTCATTTCGATGAAATAAAAATTATTTGTAACCACTGCCATAGCAATGAAATTCCCTATGTAGTTTCCCTGTTATTTGATGAAAATTTGAATATCATATCCGGTGAATCAATTGAGTATGTTTTGAAATTTATTTTGGAGCACGAACCACTTGCAATAGGTTTTAATTGTATTGCTCCCAGATTATTTGAGCATCTTATGGAGGAATTAAAATTTGATTTTAACTGGGGTTTTTATTTGAACTGTGCCGGAGAGGACTATTTTAATAGGAAAATTGAGACTGTTGTCGATACAACTCAATACCTTAAGATAATTGAGAAATACATTAAGTTTAATCCATCATTTATAGGTGCCTGTTGCGGATCAACGCCGGCACATATTAAGGCAATAAAAAAGTTTTTCAATGGAAACATTAATTAAAAAGTCTCCCGCCAAAATAAATTTAGGATTATATGTCCTGGATAAGAGAAACGATGAATTTCATAATATAAAAACAATCTTCTATCCCCTGCTATTATCCGATGAGCTAACTTTTGAAAAATCTGATAAACTGGAAATATCATCTAATTCAGAGCAAGTCAACAGACTTGAATCAAATATCATCCAAAAAGCAATAAAGCTTGTTGAAAAGAAAATTGGGGAAAATATTGCTCTTAAAATTTATATTGATAAAAAAATTCCATTGGGTGCTGGCCTGGGTGGCGGGAGTTCCAATGCTGCAACTACGCTTAAAGCTTTAAATGAACTATATCATTTAAAATTCAATTACAAAATCCTGGCAGATCTTGCCCTTAACATTGGATCAGATGTACCGTATTTCTTAAACCCTACACCTGCTATTGGAGAATCAAGAGGAGAAAAAGTTCAACTGAGTTCTTTAGAAATAAATTATCCGATCTTAATTGTAAATCCTGGATTAGTAATATCTACAAGGTGGGCATTTGATAATTTAAAAATTCAAAAATCCAAAACGAATCAACTGGAACAATTAGCAAAAGGAAATTTAGATTTTGAAAAAATGAAAATCAGTGTTAAAAATGATTTTGAATTGCTGGTTTTTTCAAGATATCCAATAATTTCAGAGATTAAAGAAGATTTATACAAACAAGGTGCAGAATTTGCACTTATGACGGGAACGGGTTCTACGGTTTATGGCATTTTTTCAAATTTGCAACGAGCATATCTGGCAGATTATTATTTCAAGCAAAAAAAATATTTTACTTACCTAAATAATCCCTTTCAGACAGGATCAATTACTTAACTCCGCTCTCGGTAAATTCAACAAAACCCTTCGTAGCATTCAGCTTAACATTAATTCCCAGTGGTACTGTAACCATATCATCAATATGCCCGTGTGGAAATGTATAAACAATAGGAATGGTGAGGTTGTGCAGGTAACTATCCATCACTTCACCCAAAGTTAAAGTCTTTTTCGAGGGATCGTGATCATGGCAGTTTACAAATCTTCCGAGTACTATTCCATTTATCTTTTTAAAAACTTTGGCAAGTCGCAATTGATTCATGAGTCTATCAATTTTGTAAGGTACCTCTCCAACATCTTCCAATAGTAGAATTTTGTTTTTAATATCCGGAAAGAAATCTGTTCCAAATAATGCAGTTAAAACTGCAAGATTACCACCGATTATTCTTCCAGCAGCGCCACCCTTATTTATTCCCGGGAGTTTATTATTTCCCGGTAATTTTATTCTTCCAATTTTTTTATTTGATGTAATTGAACGCCAAAAATATTCTTCTGTGAATGAACTTATATTTCCCGAAAAATTTGATGCTAACATCGGTCCTGCAAATGTTATTAGTCCAGCCTTTTGAAAGAACGCAATTTGAAGTGCCGTTATTTCACTATACCCAACAAATATTTTCGGATTATTTTTAATAATCTTATAATCAATTAAATCCAAAAGTCTATAAGCACCGTATCCACCTCTGATACAAATTATTGCGTTTACATTTTTATCTTTGAACATATCGTGTAAATCTTTAACTCTCTCTTCATCGCTGCCAGCCAGATAACCGTTATTCTTACCTACATTTTTCCCCAACTTAACTCTGTATCCTAAGTTTTCAAGATATTTAACTCCTTTGTTAATTTGAGAATGATCTTCAGGAGATGATGCTGGTGAAATAAGACCGATTACGCTCTTTTTTGCTAGTTTTTTTGGTTTGATAGGTCGCATTTAGTTAGATTTTTTTCTTCTTCTCTTTTTTCTAATTTACTAAATGAAACTATCTTAACAAATTTTCATTTATAAATTGGCTATATATTTCTAAGTGATTTATATCAATTTTGGATGCCAATAAATGATAAAATATCGATATTTAACTATTAAAGGATAATTTTTATTATATTTATGAATATTATTTCACTTCACACTCTCAATATTCAATGAAGAAAAGAAAAATATTGTATATATGCGGTTCACTTAATCAGACCACACAAATGCATCAGATTTCTGAGGAATTAAAAGAATACGAAGCATTTTTCTCGCCCTACTATTCACAGGGATACTGGTATATTGAATTTACTCGAAAATTTGGATTAATGGATTTTAGCATTTTGGGTGGGCAGGCAAAACAGACTACTCTAAATTATTTAGCTAAAAATAACTTAAATATTGATGACGAAGGTAAATTACATGACTATGATTTGGTTTTTACCTGTTCGGATATGCTAATGCCCAAAAACATTCGCGACAAAAAAATAATTTTAGTGCAGGAAGGAATGACTGATCCTGAAAATTTAGGTTATCATCTGGCAAAGAAATACAATTTTCCGAGATGGATGGGAGGAACTTCCACAACTGGAATAAGCAATGCATTTGATATTTTTTGTGTGGCTTCTGAAGGATATAAAGAATTCTTCCGGGCAAAGGGAGTAGATATAGATAAAATTGTTGTAACTGGAATTCCAAATTTTGATAACTGCGAAGAATTTTTAAACAATGATTTTCCGCATAAAGGATACGTTTTAGTTGCAACTTCTGATATGCGTGAAACTTTCAAATACGAAAATCGAAAAAAGTTTATTGAAAGAGCTGTTAAAATAGCAAACAGCAAAAAAATGATCTTTAAACTTCATCCAAATGAAAACTTCGTTCGTGCAAAGGAAGAAATTGATAAATATGCACCCGGTTCATTGGTATTTTATAAAGAAAATATTAATCCAATGATCGCAAATTGCGATGTATTAATTACCAGGTATTCAACGGTTGTTTATATTGGCCTAGCTTTAGGAAAAGAAGTTTATTCCGATTTTGATGTAAACTCTTTAAAGAACTTAGTGCCCCTTCAAAATAGAGGCAGATCAGCAAAAAATATTGCAAAAGTAGCAAAAGACTTATTAGAAAAAACTGAAAGTTCGACAGTTTTTGTTTTAAATAAGAATTCAATTCCCCGCTTCAGGTTAATTCAGCGAATCAAAGCAAGAAAAAGACTCGCTCGGATAAAAACAAAATCGCTATAAATTACAATTTACAGTTCACATTTCGATTCTTTAAAAGTTTTGAAAAACAATTTAAAAATCCTCACCGTAATTCAAGCAAGAATGGGTTCCACCAGGCTGCCGGGTAAAGTATTACTACCACTTGCGGGCAAACCGCTGCTGGTTAGAATGTTTGAAAGAGTAGCGGCTGCAAAACATTCGGGCACAATAGTAATTGCTGTTACAGAAGAAAAAGCTGATGATAAATTAGTAGATCTTTGCAATGAGAATAGAATCCGTTGTTTTCGTGGTCATTCGAGCGATTTGCTGGACAGACATTACAAAGCTGCCACTGAATATAATGCCAATGTAGTTGTAAAAATTCCTTCAGATTGTCCTCTCATTGATCCTGTAGTGATTGATAAAGTAATCATGTATTATATTAACAATCAGGATAAATTTGATTTTGTTAGCAATTTACATCCGGCTACCTTTCCTGATGGAAATGATGTTGAAGTAATGAGATTTGATGCGCTCAAAACCGCTTGGGAAAATGCCGAAAAGCCTTTAGAACGCGAACACACAACACCATTTATTTGGGAAAATCCTGATAAATTTAGAATAGGAAATGTTTTTTGGGAAGCTGGAATGGATTATTCGATGACACACAGATTTACTATTGATTATAAAGAAGATTACGATTTTATTAAATCTGTTTACAATGAACTTTATTCTGTAAAAAAAATGTTTACATTAATTGATATTTTAACTCTCTTAAAAGAAAAACCAGAGATAAAAAAAATAAATGAAAAATATGCAGGTGTAAACTGGTATCGTAATCATCTTGATGAGTTAAAAACCATAAAATCAAATCAAACAAAAATTATTTAAAATAATTTTTCACTATTATTAAAAATAAACTATGTCAAATAAAATTGAATTCAATAAAGATTTTCCTTCAATAAAAAAGTCGGATGATTTATATAATCGTGCATTAAATCTTATTCCATCTGTAACACAAACTTTAGCCAAAGGACCGCAGCAAAACGTGAAAGGAATTGCACCGAAGTATCTTCAAAAAGGAAAAGGATCTCACGTTTGGGATGTTGATGGAAACGAATACATTGACTTTAACATGGCTATCGGTCCCCTGTCTTTAGGTTATGCCTACGATAAAGTGGATGATGCAATAAAAAAACAGCTTGAAGATGGAATTACTTTTTCGCTTATGCATCCTTTGGAAGTGGAAGTTGCAGAATTGATTAATGAAATTATTCCAAATGCAGAATCAATTCGCTACAGTAAAACTGGTGCTGATGTCACATCGGCTGCAATACGTGTAGCGCGTGCTTTTACAGGTCGTGAAAAAATACTCTGTTGCGGCTACCACGGCTGGCATGATTGGTACATTTCTGTGACTGACAGAAATAAAGGTATTCCAAATACTGTGCAGGATTTAACCTTTACTTTCAATTACAACGATCTTCAATCACTTAAAGATTCAATTGATGATGAAACCGCAGCCGTAATTTTAGAACCATTTGTGTTTGAGTCACCGACGGATGATTTTCTTCAAGAACTGAGAGAAATCTGCACGAAAAACGAAACGCTATTAATTTTTGATGAAATGTGGACTGGCTTTAGAATATCCCTTGGCGGTGCGCAAGAGTTTTTTAATGTTAAAGCTGATCTTGCAACATTTTCAAAAGCAATTGCTAATGGAATGCCGGTTGCCGTTTTAACTGGCAGAAAAGATGTAATGAAAGTATTAGAAAAAGATGTTTTCTTTTATACAACATTTGGAGGCGAAGCATTATCACTTGCTGCTGCAAAAGCCACAATGATTGAATTGCGTGATAAAAAAGTTCCTGAATATCTTTCATCGAAAGGAAAAAAACTTAAAGACGGTTACAACAAAATTGCAGAAGAACTTGGAATGAGTTATACGAAATGCGTTGGATATGAATGCCGTTCATTGATGACTTTCAATGCGTCAGCTGGTAGTCCTCTAGAATTGAAATCACTTGTGCAGCAAGAAATGATTAAAAGAGGAATTCTTTGGGGCGGCTTTCACAATATGAGTTTTTCGCACTCTGATGAAGACATAGATTACACTTTAAAAACCTATAGAGATGTTTTACCAATACTTAAAAAAGCGGTTGATGAAAAAAATGTAAAAGGTTTTTTAAAAGGTGATCCAGTTGAGCCGGTCTTTAGAAAAGTTGGTAACTTTAATACAAAACCAGTTAGAAAAAAAAATTATTAAATGAAAAATATGGCATCCGTACAGGAACTATTTTCGCTTAAAGATAAAGTTGCAATAGTTACAGGAGCTTTAGGCTTAATTGGTAAACACCATTGTCACGCATTAGCAGAAGCAGGTGCAAGTGTTGTTGTATGCGATTTAAACGAAGTTGAATGTGCAGATTTTGCATCTTCACTTTCTGTTTTATCTTTAGGAATTTCTGCCGATATAACTGATAAAAAATCGGTGGTAAAGCTAAAGGGCAAAGTTATTTCTAATTACGGAAAAATTGATATACTCGTTAACAACGCTGCAATAAACGATAAGTTTGAAGATCCACAAGCCGCACTTACTGAATCTATGTTTGAAAATTATCCGGTGGAAATGTTTAAAAGATCATTGGATGTAAATGTAACCGGAATGTTTTTATGTTCCCAGGTAATTGGAACCGAAATGGCTGAACGCGGCAAGGGAACTATTATTAATATTGCATCAACTTATGGAGTTGTTGCCCCTGACCAATCAATCTATAAAAACGATAAAGGCGAGCAGACATTTTATAAATCTGCTGCTTATCCTGTTACTAAAGGTGCGGTAATTTCATTTACAAAATTTTTAGCTGCGTATTGGGGTAATAAAGGAGTTCGAGTGAATACACTTTCTCCTGGTGGTGTTCAGGATAATCAGGATGAGTTTTTTATTAAAAATTATTCCGGAAAAACACCGCTTGGAAGAATGGCTTATCCAACAGATTATAAAGGTGCGCTTGTTTTTCTAGCAAGCGATGCTTCGAATTACATGACAGGTGCAAATCTGATTGTTGACGGAGGATGGACAGCATGGTAATTGATAACGAATTAAGAGATCGAAATATTAATCTTCAAAGTAAACTTGAAAAGATAAAATTAGTTATTACAGATAACGATGGTGTTTTAACCGACACCGGAGTTTACTACTCCGAAGCAGGTGAAGAACTAAAGAGATTTTCAATCAGAGATGGGATGGGTGTTGAAAGATTACGAAAGCATGCTGGTATTGAAACCATCATTATAACGGGCGAGAGATCCGGGAGTATAAAAGCACGTGCAAAAAAATTAGGCATAAAGGAGTTTTACCTGGGTGTGGAAAATAAATTAAGTCTATTAGATGAAATTTTAAAGAAGAATAATGTAAGTGCAGATAACGTAGCATTTATAGGTGATGATGTTAATGATTTAAAATTAATGGAAAAAGTTGGATTTAAAGCAACACCGTCGGATGGAACTATCTTTATAAAAAAAATAGCTGATTATATCTGCGAAAATAAAAGCGGAAATGGAGCATTCAGAGAGGTAGCTGAATTAATAATTGCCTTTAACGTTAAAATATAATTTTAAGAAAATAGTTTTACTTTTTAAGGAAATTAAATGAAAAAGCGGGAAATTAAATTTAGTGAGGGTTTTTTAGGCAATGGTCATCCGGTATTTATAATTGCAGAAATCGGAATTAATCACAATGGTTCGCTCGATAATGCAAAAAAACTTATTGAAGGTGCAAATGAAGCTGGTGCAGATGCCGTAAAATTTCAGAAAAGAACTCCTGAACTTTGCGTGCCTAAGGATCAATGGAATGTTGAAAGAGATACACCCTGGGGAAGAATGACTTACATTGATTACAGACATAAAGTTGAATTCACTAAAGATGACTATTCGATAATAGATAAATTTTGTAGAGAAAAAGGAATAATCTGGTTTGCTTCCTGCTGGGATGAAGAATCTGTGGATTTCATGGAGCAATTTGATGTACCGATTTATAAAACATCTTCTGCCTCACTAACTGATACAAAACTATTAAAGAAACATAAAAAACTAAATAAACCAGTTATCGTTTCTACCGGAATGTCCACAATGGAAGAAATTGAAGAGGCAGTAAGAGTATTCGGCACAGAAAATCTGCTATTAGCCCATTCAACTTCTACCTATCCCTGCCCTAATGAGGAGCTTAATTTGAAGATGATAACTACTCTGCAAAATAAATATAATGGTGTTCCAATTGGATATTCGGGACATGAAACAGGACTGGCACCAACATGGGCTGCTGTTTCATTGGGTGCAGCATTTGTTGAGAGACACATAACTCTCGATCGTGCAATGTGGGGCAGCGATCAGGCTGCATCAGTAGAAATCAATGGCTTCAACCGGCTTGTAAGAAACATCAGGGATATCGAAATTGCACTTGGTGACGGAATAAAAAAACTTTATAGTAGTGAAATGGGAGCAAGGAAAAAACTAAGAAGGGTTTAATCTTAAACTATAAGTTATCAATTATGAATTTACTTTTTATTCTCGAAGAAGTTTTATATTCTTCAATTTTTGCAGATGTGTGGAATTCTATTTACGGTTAT
>CBDUAV010000018.1:0-34571 GCA_965365225.1 uncultured Ignavibacteria bacterium
CTGGGTGGCGGACATAAAAGGAAATACAGAGTCATTGACTTTAAAAGAGACAAACATGGTATCCCGGCAAAAGTATATTCAATTGAATATGATCCAAACAGATCAGCCCGAATAGCGTTACTGCACTATGCAGATGGTGAAAAGAGATATATTATTGCTCCAAACGGATTAAAAGTTGGTGCAAGAATTATGTCCGGTTCAGGCAGTGAAATATCGGTTGGAAACGCTCTTCCATTAAGTGAAATTCCTTTGGGAAGCACTGTTCACAATGTTGAACTTAAAGTTGGAAAAGGCGGACAGCTTGGTAGAAGCGCTGGCAGCGCTATTCAACTAATGGCTAAAGAAAATAAAATGGCTCAGCTTAAAATGCCTTCTGGTGAAGTTAGAGTTGTAAGTGTTAGTTGTATGGCAACATACGGTGAAGTTGGAAATGCAGAACATGAAAACATAAGCCTCGGTAAAGCAGGAAGAACAAGATGGCTCGGAAAAAGGCCACACGTTAGAGGTGTTGCAATGAATCCTGTAGATCACCCGATGGGCGGCGGTGAAGGAAAAACTTCCGGCGGTGGTCATCCTGTTTCGCCATGGGGACAAAAAGCTAAAGGATTTAAAACCAGAAAGCATAAAAAAGAATCTAACAGATACATTATTAAAAGAAGAAAGAAATAAATTTTAATATGCCAAGATCAGTAAAAAAAGGTCCTTACATTCATTACAAACTTGCTGCAAGAATAAAGCAGCTCAATGAAACAAATCAAAAAAAGATTATTAAAACTTGGTCCCGTGCTTCTGTAATTACCCCTGATTTTGTTGGACACACTATTGCAGTGCACAACGGAAATAAAATGATTCCAATTTTTATTACTGAAAATATGGTTGGGCATAAGTTGGGTGAGTTTTCGCCAACAAGAATTTTCAGAGGTCACCCGGGAACTAAAGCTGAAAAAGCAGCCAAATCAGGTTAGCAGAAAACAATTATATCTATGGAAGCAAAAGCAATAAACAGATTTATAGGTTCATCGCCTCGAAAAATGAGATTAGTTATCGATTTAATCAGAGGTCAATCAGTTGATAAGGCAATAGAAATATTACACTTTTCTCCAAAACATGCTTCAAAAGATGCAGAAAGGACTTTAAGGTCAGCAGTCTCTAATTTAATGAACATGGATGATTCGACTAGGGTTGAACCTTCAGAACTAGTTGTAAAGGAAGCATTTGTAAATGCTGGTCCGATGTTAAAAAGAATATCACCTGCTCCAATGGGCAGAGCTTACAGAATACGTAAAAGGTCGTGTCACTTAACCGTTGTTGTTGCAACGAAGGAATAATTTTAGGAGGAATTTTTGGGACAAAAGACAAACCCGATTGGATTAAGAGTTGGAATAATTAGAGGCTGGAACTCTAATTGGTACGAAAGTAAAAGTTATGCAACTAAAATTAAAGAAGACGATAAACTTCGTTCTTACATAAGAAACAGATTAAAGAAAGCTGGTATTTCCAAAATTGTAATTGATAGAACGTCCAAAAATATAATTTTAACAATTCATACTTCCAGACCCGGAGTTGTAATTGGTAAAAGTGGTAAAGAAATTACTCAACTTGAAGAAGAATTAAGACAAATAACAAGTAAAGATGTAAAAATTCAGATTTCCGAAATAAAAAGACCTGAATTAGATGCTTATTTAGTAGGAGAAAATATAGCTCATCAAATTTCCGGCAGAATTTCTTTTAGAAGAGCTATGAAAATGGCAATTACTGCATCTATGAGAATGGGTGCCGAAGGAATAAGAATTATGTGTGCTGGAAGACTTGGTGGAGCAGAAATGGCACGAACAGAACAATATAAAGACGGAAGAATCCCACTTCATACTCTAAGAGCAGATATTGATTATGCAGTTGCTCGAGCTGAAACAATTTACGGATCAATCGGAATTAAAGTTTGGATCTGTCGTGGTGAAATTTTAGGCAAACGCGTTTCGGAATAAAGCACAAGGAAATTTAAATTATGTTAATGCCCAAAAGAGTAAAATATAGGAAATCGCAACGCGGAAGACGTAAGGGAAAAACCAAACGCGGCGCAAACGTTGCTTTTGGTGATTTTGGTTTAAAAGCATTAGAACCTCATTGGATAACTGCACGGCAAATTGAAGCCTGCCGTGTTGCTCTTTCAAGAAAAATGAAAAGAGATGGAAGAGTCTGGATAAGAATATTTCCAGATAAACCCGTTTCTAAAAAACCTCTTGAAACAAGAATGGGTAAAGGAAAAGGTGCACCGGAATTTTGGGTAGCAGTCGTTAAGCCGGGCAGAATTATGTTTGAAGTTTCAGGTGTTTCAAGAGAATTAGCAACAGAAGCATTACAGCTTTGTTCACATAAATTGCCTATTAAAACAAAAGTTGTTGCAAGACCGGATTTTGAGTAGTTAGTGGAGAAATTTGAATGAAAACTCATGAAATAAGAGAAATGAAAACTGAAGAAATTCTTCAAAGAATTTCTGAAGAAGAAAGAAACTTAGTTGATCTCAAGTTTTCGCATCAGCTAAAGCAATTAACAAATACAGCCAAATTGAAAATAGTAAAAAAAGATATAGCAAAAATGAAAACTGTTCTTAGAGAAAGAGAATTACAAGCGCTGAAGGTTGGTGCCTTTGAAGACAAAACAGAAGGAGATAACGCCTAGCTATGGATAAACGTGGATTGAGAAAAACCAGAACCGGTTTGGTTGTAAGCAACAAAATGGATAAAACAATTATGGTGGCAATTGAAAGAAAAGTTGCTCACCCTATTTATAAAAAGTATTATAAGAAAACAACAAAGTTGATGGCTCACGATGAAAAAAGAGAATGCGGTATAGGTGACAAAGTTAAAATAATGGAAACTCGTCCTCTTAGTTTAAGAAAAAGATGGCGTTTAGTTGAAGTAATCGAAAAAGCTAAGTAGTCAGGAGATTCTAGGGCGATGGTACAGGAAGAAACAAATTTAATTGTAGCAGATAACTCTGGTGCTAAAAAAATCCGGTGCATAAGAGTACTGGGCGGTAGCGGAAGAAGATATGCAAGTGTTGGCGATACTATTGTAGTTAGTGTTAAAACGGCACTTCCAAACAGTGCGGTAAAAAAAGGTGAAGTTTCACGTGCAGTTATTGTAAGAACAAGAAAAGAAGTTAGAAGAAAAGATGGCTCTTATATAAGATTTGATGAAAACGCGGCGGTATTAATAAATCCGCAAAACGAACCGAGAGGAACTAGAATATTTGGACCTGTTGCTCGTGAACTAAGAGATAAAAATTTTATGAAAATTGTTTCATTAGCTCCCGAAGTTTTGTAAGAGGTAAATTATGAAAATTAAAAAGAATGATATGATAATGGTTGTTTCCGGAAACGATAGAGGAAAAACAGGAAAAGTTTTAAAAGTATTTCCTAAAACTTATCGTGTAATTGTAGAGGGAATTAATATCAGGAAAAGGCATACAAAGCCCAACCAGAAAAATCCGCAGGGTGGAATTTTGGAAAAAGAAGGATCTATTCATGCATCCAATGTCATGATTCTCGATCCTAAAACAAACGAGCCAACAAGAATTGGTTCAAAAATAATTCTTGATGAAAAAACCGGCAAAAGAAAAAGTGCTAGGGTTGCAAAAGCAAGCGGCGAAATGTTTCAATAAGAAATTTTTAGAATGAATTGAAAATGGCAGATAAAACTAAATTAAAAGAAAAAAAAGATAAGAAACCTGAACAGAAGAAAACTTCCGGCAAGGAAAAAGCAAGTAAAACATCTAAGCCTGAACTAAAAATTCCAAACCGGCTTTCCGAAGTTTATAAAAAAGAAGTTATTCCTTATTTAATGAAGACTTTTGGCTATAAAAATGTTATGGAAGCACCCAAGCTCGAAAAAATAGTTGTAAATATGGGTGTCGGTGCTGCGGTTGCTGAACCAAAAGTTTTGGAAGAAGCAGTTAAAGAACTCGAAGCTGTTACCGGACAGAAAGCAAGCATTAGAAAAGCTAAAAAATCAATTTCTAATTTCAAACTCAGAGAAGGTGTGAACATAGGTGCAATGGTAACTTTAAGACAAGAGCGAATGTATGAATTTTTAGATAGATTTATAAATGTAGCTCTTCCAAGAGTTAGAGATTTTAGAGGTCTCTCGGATAAATCTTTTGATGGAAGAGGTAACTATACCATCGGTGTTAAAGAGCAAATTATTTTTCCGGAAATAAATGTAGATAAAATTACACGCATTATGGGTATGGATGTAACTCTTGTAACATCTGCTAAATCAGATAATGAAGCTTACGAGTTGTTAAGATCATTTGGAATGCCCTTTATTAAAAAAGAAATTAAAACAGCTTAGGAGAATTGATGGCAAGAAAAAGCTTAATAGCAAGAGATGAAAAGAGGCGCAGGCTTTATGAAAAGTATAAAAAGCAAAGAGAAGAATTAAAAGAAAACGGTGATTATGAAGCTCTTCAAAAATTACCGAAAAATTCTTCTAAGGTTAGACTTAAAAACCGTTGTATGTTTACAGGAAGATCAAGAGCATATTACAGGAAGTTTGGTGTTTCCAGGTTAATATTTAGAGAGATGGCACTTAGGGGTGAAATTCCCGGTGTCAAAAAATCAAGTTGGTAATAGGAGTAATTTATTTATGCCAGTAACAGATCCGATAGCAGATTTTTTAACGAGAATCAGAAATGCAGCACGAGCTAAAAAAGTACGTGTGCAAATTCCTTCTTCTAAATTAAAAGTTAGTCTTGCAGAAATACTTAAAACCCATGGCTACATTATTGATTATGAAGTTCTTGATGATAATAAGCAAAAGAAAATAAACATGGTTTTAAAATATAAAAACGGAGTTCCTGCAATTTCAGGTTTAAAAAGAATTAGCAAACCAGGTTTACGTGTTTATAAATCTGCAGATCAACTGCCGCGTGTATTGAATGGTTTAGGAACAGCAGTAATATCTACTCCAAAAGGCTTATTAAGTGAAAAGGAAGCAAGGAAACAATTAATTGGCGGAGAAGTCGTTTGTTACATTTGGTAATTTTTATGGAGTTTAAGAGTGTCTAGAGTTGGGAAAAAACCTGTTGCAATTCCTAAGGGTGTGTCTGTAACATCTAGCGGGAATGTAATTAAAATAAAAGGTCCAAAAGGAGAGCTTGAAAGAAGTATCCATCCTAATATGAAAATTCAGGTCGCTGATATCGAAGTATTAGTTACCAGGCCGGATGATACAAAAATCAATAAATCTTTGCACGGCCTTACACGTTCTTTAATACAAAATATGATTACAGGTGTATCAGAATCGTATAAAAAAACACTTGAAATTGTTGGTGTAGGTTATAAAGCTGAGTTGAAAGGCAGCAATCTTTTGTTAACTATAGGATATTCACATCCAATATACTTTGTTCCACCGGATGAGATAAAAATTGAAATACCTTCTCCAACGCAAATAATTATCACAGGTATTGATAAAGAATTGGTTGGTTTGGTTGCAGCAAAAATTCGTTCGTTTAGAAAACCTGAGCCTTACAAGGGAAAGGGAATAAAATATTCAGATGAACATATCATTCGAAAAGCTGGTAAGACTGCAGGATAAAATTTTTTGGAGCTTAAATTAATATGAGAAAAATAAACACCAGAGACAGAGCAAAAATAAAAATTCGTAAGCGAATAGAAGGTTCAGAACAGAAACCTCGTCTTGCGGTATATAGAAGTTTAAATAACATATATGCTCAATTAATTGACGATTCAACCGGTAACACAATAGTAGCCGT
Organism: uncultured Ignavibacteria bacterium; assembly: GCA_965365225.1. GTDB lineage: Bacteria > Bacteroidota > Ignavibacteria > Ignavibacteriales > Ignavibacteriaceae > IGN2. Next base: position 5,776 of record CBDUAV010000018.1, read on the forward strand.
ATCTTCTCTTTCTAAAGAATTACAATCAGAGCTAAAATCTGCTAAAGGAAAAATAGATAAAAGCAAATTGGTTGGCAGCCTACTTGCAAAAAAAGCGCTTGAAAAAAATGTTAAAAATGTTGTCTTCGACAGAAGCGGCTACAAGTACCATGGTCGGGTAAAAGCTATTGCAGATGGCGCAAGGGAAGGTGGTTTAGTTTTTTAATTATGGTGCCGGGTCGTCTAATGGTAGGACTACGCCCTTTGGAGGCGTCTGTAGAGGTTCGAATCCTCTCCCGGCAGCTTAGGGTTTTAATTTTTGAATTTCTAGGAGATAAGTTTGAAGCATAATAGACCAACAGAATCCGATGGATTAAAGGAAAAGGTTGTCCACATCAATAGAGTGGCGAAGGTTGTAAAAGGCGGACGCCGATTTAGCTTCAATGCAATTGTTGTTGTGGGTGATGGTAAAGGAACTGTAGGCGTTGGGCTTGGAAAAGCTAACGAGGTTACAGATGCTATTTCAAAAGGCATAGATGATGCAAAGAAGAGTTTGGTAAAAGTTTCTATTATCAAAGGCACACTATCTCATAAAATAATTGGTAAATATGGCGCAGGAAAAGTTTTGTTAAAACCGGCATCACCCGGAACAGGACTTATCGCAGGCGGCGGAGTAAGAGCAGTTTTAGAAGCTGCCGGTGTGCAGGATGTTTTAACAAAATCTCTTGGCTCCAGCAATCCTCATAACCAGGTTAAAGCAACTTTAAATGGTTTGTTAAACCAAATTGATGCACGGAAAATGGCCGCTAAAAGAAATAAAACATTAACAGATATCTTCTCTGGGTAAAAAGGATTTTAAATGGCTAAGATTAAAATAAAACAAACAAGAAGCATAATTGATAGACCAAAAGATCAAAAAAAAACTATTGAAGCACTGGGTTTAGGAAGACCGCATTGGGAAAAAATTCATAACGATACTCCTCAAATAAGAGGAATGATCAGAAAAGTATCTCATCTGGTGAAAGTTGAAGAAGTTAAGGATAAAGGATAAGAATAATGGATATTCTAAGTAATTTAAAATATTCTAACGGTTCTCGGAAGAATAGAAAAAGAATTGGCAGGGGTGAAGGTTCTGGACATGGTGGAACTGCTACTAAAGGAATGAATGGTCAGCTTTCACGTTCAGGTGCAAAGAAGAAAGCCTGGTTTGAAGGCGGCCAGATGCCACTCCAAAGAAGGGTTCCTAAGTTTGGATTTACCAATATTTTTAGAACCGAATACCAGGTTATTAACTTAAATACTCTGCAGCGTCTTGCCGATGCTAAAGCAATTAAAACTGATGTTCTTAAATCTGAAGATTTGAAAAAATTGGGATTGATATCTACAACTAAAAAACCTGTTAAGATTCTTGGAAAAGGTGAGCTGAAAGCAAAAATAAATCTTGAAGTAGATGCTTGCAGTAGTTCGGCTAAAGAAAAAATTGAATCAGCCGGCGGAACAATAAAAATATTGGATTAAATGTCGAAACTAACTGATACTTTTAGAAACATATTTAAAATTCATGAGCTGCGCCAGAGAATTTTTTATACCCTTGGCATTCTTTTTTTAGTAAGATTAGGCGCGCACATAACTTTACCGGGTGTTGACGCTACCCTCTTAACCGAGAGTATGAAAAACTCTACATCCGATAACTTATTTGGACTTTATGATCTTTTTGTCGGAGGTGCATTCTCTAATGCAGCTATTTTTGCCCTAGGTATTATGCCTTATATATCTGCTTCAATTATCATTCAATTATTGGGAGCAGTTGTTCCTTATTTCCAGAAGCTTCAGCAGGAGGGAGAAGAGGGACGTAAAAAAATAACCCAGCTTACACGATACGGAACTGTTTTAATTTCGGGAATGCAGGCTTGGGGTGTTACAATCAGATTATTAAATCTGCAAGTGCAGGGTTTGCCTATAGTCCCCGATGCAGTTAGAGGTTTTTTCTGGGTAATGACTACTATTATTATTTTAACATCCGGAACTGTTTTTATGATGTGGATGGGTGAACAGATTACTGAAAAAGGAATTGGAAACGGAATTTCGTTGATAATTTTTATAGGTATTATTGCTGTTCTTCCTTATGCTGTATTAGATGAGGCTAGATTAATTGGTGCTGGTCAAAGATCCATCATCATTGAAATAATTATTCTTGTTTTTATGTTCTTTATTATTGCTGGGGTGGTGCTTGTTACTCAGGGAACAAGACGAATACCAGTTCAGTATGCGAAAAGAGTAGTTGGAAGAAAGGTTTACGGTGGTGTTACGCAATACATACCTTTACGAGTAAATACAGCAGGTGTAATGCCAATAATTTTTGCACAGTCAATTATGTTTATACCGAATACTGTTCTTTCGTTTTTCCCTGACAACGAATTTTTACAGGGTCTCTCAAGCTGGTTTGTTTATACATCACCTGTTTACTCTACTATCTATGCATTGATGATTGTGTTCTTTACATATTTTTATACTGCAATAGCTTTTAATCCAAAAGATGTTGCTGACAATATGAAAAAACAGGGCGGTTTTATTCCTGGTATTAGACCCGGTAAGCAAACAAGCGAATTTATTGATAATATTTTAACGAAAATTACTTTACCCGGTTCTATTTTCTTGGCAATTGTTGCAATACTACCCGCATTTGTCTCTGGTATGGGTGTTTCCGGGCAGTTTGCACAATTCTTTGGCGGTACAAGTTTGTTGATCGTTGTGGGTGTTGCATTAGATACCCTGCAACAAATAGAATCACATTTACTGATGCGGCATTATGATGGTTTTATGAAGGCTGGTAAACTCAGAGGACGTAGATTTAGTTAAGTTGTGATTTATATAAAGACTGAAAAAGAAATTGATTATATTAGAGAAAGTTGTAGAATCGTAGCGGAAACTCTTCAACTAGTTAAGAGCAATGTGAAACCCGGTGTTACAACATTAGAACTCGATCAGATAGCTGAAGATTATATAAGAAGTAATAATGCAACCCCTGCTTTTAAGGGATATTCGCAAGGTGGTTTGCCTGGTTTTCCAGGGACAATTTGTTCTTCTATTGATGATGTTGTTGTTCACGGAATACCTGGAAGCAGAAAATTGCTGGAGGGAGATATTTTATCTGTGGATGTAGGTGTTCTTAAAAATAAATTTTTTGGTGATGCAGCTTTAACTGTTGCAGTTGGTGAAATATCAAAAGAAAAGAAAAAACTTTTGGAGGTAACTGAAGAATCTCTGCATCTGGCAATTCAGGAAGCTAAATCTGGTAATAGAGTCCACGATATTTCTTTTGCTGTACAAGATTTTGTTGAAAGAAATGGTTTTTCAGTCGTTAGAGATCTTTGTGGTCATGGTGTTGGAAAGTATTTGCACGAGGAGCCTTCCGTTCCCAATTTTGGTAAAAAGGGAACCGGAGCAAAATTAAGAAACGGAATGACGCTTGCAATTGAACCTATGGTTAATGCAGGCGATTATTATGTGAAAACTGGTGATGATGGATGGACAGTCTCTACAGCAGATGGTTCTGCATCAGCACATTTTGAACATACAATTTTATTGAATAATAATCATCCTGAAATATTGACTGTCTGTTAATGGCAAAGCAGGGACCTGTAAAAATAGATGGTGTAGTAACAGAAACATTACCAAATGCTCACTTTAAAGTGAAACTTGATAATGGACACGAAATTCTTGCTCATATTTCGGGAAAAATGAGGATGCATTTTATTAAAATATTAGTTGGAGATAAAGTTTCGGTAGAACTTTCTCCTTACGATTTAACAAAAGGTAGAATTACTTACAGGTATAAATAACAGGTGCTTTATGAAGGTAAGATCTTCGGTAAAAAAAATATGCGCTAAATGTAAAGTTATTAAACGCAAAGGTGTTGTTAGAGTAATCTGCAGCAATCCAAAGCATAAACAAAGACAAGGTTAAAACTAACTAGGAGTATAAATTGGCTCGTATATCAGGAGTAGATTTACCAAAAAAGAAGAAAGTTCTTTACGGTTTACAGTACATTTTTGGAATTGGTCATCATTCTTCGGCGGATATTCTTTCTAAAGCTAAGATAGATCCTAACAAAAATGTTTCTGACTTAACCGAAGAAGATGTAGCACAAATTAGAGCGGTAATCACGTCAGAATACAAAGTTGAAGGAGCTCTCCGCTCAGAAGTTCAGCAGAACGTAAAAAGACTGATGGATATTGGATCTTACAGAGGTATACGACACAGAAAGGGATTACCTATTAGAGGGCAGAGAACCCGCACTAATTCCCGCACAAGAAAAGGTAAAAGAAAAACAGTTGCGGGCAAAAAGAAAGCACCAACTAAGAAATAATATTTGTTTAACTGGAGGATTTTAATTGGCTAAGTTGCAAAAAAAAGTAAAGAGAAGTCACGTAGACACAAACGGCGTTGCGCACATTAAGGCAACTTTTAATAATGTAATTGTAACAATTACTGATATTTACGGAAATACAGTTTCCTGGTCCTCTGCAGGCAAAAACGGTTTTAAAGGCTCCAGAAAAAATACACCTTTTGCTGCACAGGTCTCTGCTGAATCAGCAGCAAAAGAAGCTTACGATCTTGGAATGAGAAAAGTAGAGGTTAAAGTTAAAGGCCCGGGATCTGGAAGAGAAGCGGCAATACGTGCATTACATACTGCAGGATTGGAAATATCATCTATAAAAGATGTAACCCCAATTCCCCATAATGGATGTAGACCACCAAAACGCAGAAGAGTTTAATTAGAGGAGAATTATTTTAATGGCAAGACACACAGAATCAGTTTGTAAATTATGCAGAAGAGAAAGACAAAAGTTGTTCCTTAAGGGACAAAAATGTTATACTGAAAAATGCCCGATTGAAAATAAAAATTATCCGCCTGGTCAACATGGTTTAAGCAGAAGAACGAAAATTTCTGAATATGGAATTCAGTTAAGAGAAAAACAAAAAATTAAAAGGATGTACGGCATTCTTGAAGCACAGTTTAGAAATTACTTTAAAAAAGCGAACAAACAAAAAGGTATTACTGGCGAAAACCTTGTAAAGCTTCTTGAAAGCCGATTTGATAACGTTGTCTACAGGCTTGGATTTGCGTCTTCCAGAAATCAGGCAAGACAATTAATACGTCACAGACATTTTCTTGTTAACGATAAGTTAGTAAACATCCCCTCCTATTTAATTTCTGAGGGTGATATAATAAAAGTGAAAGAAAAGAGTAAGAAGCTTGATGCTATCCATGACTCGTTAAAGCGTGTAAAGGAAAGCACATACAATTGGTTAACAATTGATAAAGCTTCATTGAGCGGAACATTTATACAAGTTCCTGAAAGAGCAGATGTCCCTCTAAATGCTAATGAGCAGTTGGTTGTTGAGCTCTATTCTAAATAAGTTTTTTTTGAAATTTTAGAGGATTATTAAATGAGCAATACACATTTAGTTATGCCCGAATCCGTAGTACTAGACGAAGCAAATTATTCGAATACATTTGGACGATTTACCGTAGAACCTTTAGAAAGAGGTTACGGTGTTACTTTAGGCAATTCGCTGCGAAGAGTTTTACTCGCTTCTTTGCCGGGAGTTGCTGTAATTTCAGTCAAATTTAGCGGAATTCTGCACGAGTTTACAACTATTCCGGGAGTGGTCGAAGATGTTTCTGAAATTATTTTAAACTTAAAACAGGTAAGATTTAAATTACTTTCAAAAAAACCGGGTAAAATTGATTTGTCATTCAGCGGTGAAAAAGAATGGACTTCTGCAGATATACAAAAAGCCAGCAACGAAATAGAAATTCTTAATCCCAACCTTCATATTGCTACTCTTAATAAAGAAGCAAAATTTGATGTTGAATTGAGAGTTGGTAAAGGAACGGGTTATGTCCCTGCAAATGAGAACATTAATCCGGAACAGACAATTGGTGTTATTCCGATTGATTCAATATTTACGCCTGTAAGAAATGTGAAGTTTGATGTTAATAACGTTAGAATTGGCGATAAAAATGACTATGAAAGATTATCTATGGAAGTTACAACTGATGGTTCTATTACACCGGATGACGCTATTACACAAGCAGCTAAAATTTTAAGAGATCATGTTCAATTGTTCATCAATTTTGATATAGAACAGGAAGAAGAGCAGCCTGTTGCTCCAAAAGATACTGAGACTGAAAGAATCCGTAAGATTTTGTTAACCCCGGTTGATGATCTTGAATTAAGTGTTCGATCACATAATTGCTTAAAAGCTGCTGATATTAAATCTCTAGGAGATCTTGTTCGTAAGGATGAAGCAGAAATGCTAAAGTTCAGAAATTTTGGAAGGAAATCTTTAGCAGAACTTATGGAAATTGTTGAAAATTTAGGATTAGATTTTGGAATGGATGTGGATAAGTATATAAAAGAAGAACCCGAAACCAGTTAAATTATTCAAGGAAATTAAATGAGACACAATGTTAAGGGACGTAAATTAGGAAGAACCTCAAGTCATCGAAAAGCTACCATGCAAGCGCTGGCTACTTCCCTTTTAAAACATAAGAGAATAAAAACTACACTGGCAAAAGCGAAGGAGTTAAGAGGATTTGCAGAAAAATTAATTACTAAAGCCAGAAAGGGTGATCTGCACTCGCAAAGACAGGTAATGGAATTTCTTAAAGACAAAGAGGTTGTAAAGGAATTATTCAGTGATATCGTTTCTAAAATTGGCGATAGACCGGGTGGGTACACAAGAGTGATAAAATTAGGGCAACGTTTTGGTGATGCCGCCCAAATGGCGATAATTGAGTTAGTAGATTATAATGAAATTGTAACAGCCAAAGAAGAAAAACAAAAGGAAGAAAGAGTTGCTAAAGCAAAGGAAAAGAAAGAAAAAGAAAAAGCTGAAGAAGTAGAGGAAGCACCGGTTCCCGAAGCTCCACCTGCAGAAACTGAAAAGAAATAATATTTTTTTATAATTTATATTTAGAAAGAGTAATCGAGCCATTCGGTTACTCTTTTTTTGTTTGAAGATGCTTAAACAAATTTCATTCGTTAAATCTGTTTACGAATTATCAAAGGTGCCAAAAGTATCTATGCCGCAATTAATTTTATGCGGCAGATCAAATGTTGGAAAATCTACTTTTATAAATACTTTGTTTAATCGTAAACAGCTAGCAAAAACTAGTTCCACTCCCGGTAAAACCCGGTCTATTAATTTCTATAATGTTGAAAATAAGTTTTACATTGTTGATTTGCCTGGCTTTGGATATGCGAAAACAAGCAAGCAGGAACGCGAAAAATGGGGAAAGCTGATAACTACTTATATTAAAAAAACCGAGAAAATTAATTACGCTTTTCACATTGTGGATTGCAGATACGAGCCCACCGAACTTGACATTAACCTTAATCAATGGTTACATTTTGCACAAATTGAATTTTCAGTAATTCTTAACAAGGTTGATAAGTTGTCACAATCTGATTTTGTTAAGGCAGGTAACTCAATAAAAAAAATATTTCCGGAATTAGAGCTCAACAATAACTTATTCTACTATTCTGCTGTTAAAAGCAGATGGAGAGAAGTCATCCGTAAGAAAATTCTGGATTTGTTTTATTAATACCATTAGAATGTTTTTTTACCAATTTGTTGGTAAATTTATCTTAAGTATTATTATTTCCTATTATTATTTTTCTGAAGATGGATAGAAGGCAAAGAAAACGAATATTAATTTTTATAGTTATTCCACTACTTGCATCAGTTTTATTCCTTACCGATGATCTTACAATCAGACTTATAACTCTTGCATTGATAATAATTTATGTAGCCTTCATTATTTTTTTACGTGATTCAATTCGATTTTCTGGCGGCTTCAGAATTTCTGAAAGCGATGAATCTAAATCTGAAGAATTTCCTACGAAAACAGCATCAGATTTTGAAGAATCTTTTAAAATTGTCTCAAAAAGCAAGAACATTGAAGTTATTACAGATGAAACCTACAGACCCGAGTACGGTGTTTCAAAAACAACTCTTAAACCACCTGATTTAAAAGAACGATTTGAAGAAATTGCCAGAGAAGAATTACCTGCGGGCATAGGGCATGATGAACAATTTAATTTTGTTGTTGATAAAATGCTGACTGTAATGGGGGAGTTGTATAATGCTCATTCGACAATTTTCTTTTGGTTCAACAAGAAAAAAGAGAAGCTCATTATAGAAAAGTTTTTCTCAGCATCATCAGCAATTACCAAAAAGAAGTTCGATTTAGAAGATGATGTTTTAAGTAAAATAGTTGAAACAGGCGAACCAGAACTGCTTACTGATATTTCGCGGGCTGCGGAAGCAGATGTAATCCGATATTACGATATGCCGCAGGGAATTAGAAGTTTTTCAGGAGTACCGGTTTTTTATAACAATGAGTTAATTGCAATTATTGCGATTGATTCAAAAGTAGAAGATGCTTTTGGAATTGAAACAATTTATTCTCTAGGTAGATTTGTTCGTATAATAACAATGTTAATTGGATTGTTCGAAGAAAAATATTCCGATACCATTTCGCAAAAGAGATTGCAAGGGCTTTTAAAAATAGTGGGTCCCGAAAACGAATTCGAAAATGAAAAAGAACTTATTAACTCATTACCTGAATCATTAAAAGGGATGATAAACTGGGATGCATTTGTTTTTATTTATTTTGATCCTCTTGAGAAGATATTTAAAACAGAAAAAGTGCACAACTCTACTGCACTTAAATATATAGGCAGCGATTTACAAATAGATTTAAATGGAACTCTTGTAGGAAAATCAATAGTATCAGGTATTCCTGTAAAAATTGATGATACATCTGTGAGCGATTATAAAAGGTTTTCCAGAACGGAAGATGTTAGCTTCGATGGCTCTTTTGTTGCCGTTCCATTAATTTATAATAAACAAAATTACGGTGTTATCTGTTTTGAAAGTTTGAAAAAAAATGCATATAGTAATCAGGATGTACAGTTTCTTAAGCAGTCTCTAAATGTTTTGGCTTACATAATTTATTCACATTCTGCACGAAAGCTTCTAAAGAATTTAACATCAGTGGATTTTGAGACACGTGCGCAAAATTATACTGCTTTTCAGGACAGCTTAAGTCGGGATTTAATAAAGGCAAATCAATTAAATGTCCCCGGTTCACTGGCTGTTATTAAAATTGATGAATTTGTTGAGCAGGAATCTCTTTTTAATGAAAATCCTTTACCCAAAATTGTTACTGTCATTTCAGATATTATAAAAGAAGAATTAACCGCTTTAAATATATTCGGAAGAATAGATGAAAAAACCTTTGGAGTTTATTTCTTTAACTCTGATACAAAAAACGTTTTTGTATGGGCTGAGAAAATAAGAGTAAAAATAGCACGAACACCTATTTCTGTCTTATCAAAGCAAACCACTTTTACTGTCTCTATAGGAATAGCATCGACTACAAATAAGTCTAATGTTGAAGAAATATTATACAATGCTAATCTTGCAGTTTCAAAAGCCCTCGAAAAAGGTGGAAACACCGTTCTCAACATTAATTAAAATTTATTCGAATATTTTTATGATAACGTATGCATAATTTTTTTGTAATCGTTCTCGATGGCGTGGGCATTGGCGAACTACCGGATGCAGCAAACTATAATGATTCCGGCAGCGATACGCTCTGCAATATTGCAAAACATATTGGTGGATTAAATCTTCCTAATTTGGAAAAGCTTGGGCTAGGTAATATTAAAAATATATCTGGGATTAATAAAATTGAAAATCCACTTGCCTCTTACGGAAAGATGACTGAAATATCAAAAGGCAAAGATTCTACAACTGGGCATTGGGAATTAGCCGGACTTTTTGTTGATACCGATTTTTCATATTTTCCAAATGGTTTTAACAAAGAAATAATTGATAAATTTTTAAAAGAAACCGGATGCAAAGGAATTTTAGGTAATAAAGCTGCTTCGGGAACTGAAATTATTAAAGAACTTGGTCAACAGCATATTCAAACTGGTTTTCCAATAATATACACTTCTGCAGATTCTGTGTTTCAAATTGCGGCTCATGAAAATATAATTCCTCTTAAGCAGTTGTACGAAATTTGTGAAATAACCCGCAAAAAAGTTTTAATCTCCCCATTGCAAATTGGGAGGGTAATTGCTCGCCCGTTTATAGGCGAAGCAGGTAATTTTAAAAGAACAACGCATAGAAAAGATTTTTCAATTGCTCCACCAAAACCTACAGTGTTAGATTTGCTTTACAAAAAAGAAATTGTGACTGTAGCAATCGGAAAAATAAATGATTTATTTAATTACCAGGGAATAAAGATTCAAGAAAAAACAGAATCAAATGCACAGGGATTTGAAAAGTTGCTTGAATATACCAGCAAAGTTTCAAATGCTTTTATTTTTATAAATCTTGTTGATTTTGATGTTTATTTCGGTCATAGGAATGATCCCGATGGTTTTGCAATAAAGCTGAAAGAATTTGATGATTTTTTGATTAAATTTCTAACAAAATTAGATGAATCGGATAGATTAATACTCACTGCTGATCATGGAAATGATCCAACCACACCGAGTACAGATCACAGCCGGGAGTATGTTCCGTTACTATTCTATAAGAAAAATAAAATCGGAAAAAACTTAGGAATAAGAAAAACCTTTTCGGATGTTGGCAAAACAGTGGCCGATTTTTTCAAAATACAAAATCAGCTAAATGGTGTTAGCTTCTTAAATGAGTGAAAGTAAATTGAATACAGTTAAAGTCTTAAATATCAATTTAAATGAGGATGAATCCTCTGTTCAATTTTCTGAATCAGTGAATGATTTAAAGAAACAAGGATTTGAAAAAATACAAGTAACAATTGAAGGTTCAATTAAAGACTTGCTCAAAAAATCTGGTTACAGTATTGAGCTGTTTGAACGAATTAGAACTAAACAAGATTTACCAGATTGGGTTATTTACGATTTATTTGAAGTGAGCGGCAAATTAAAAGGAACAAATATTATCAATCGTTTGAAGAATGTCGAATAGAGAAAAATTCCTGTTGGAAACTGATATACTTACCGATCATCTGATAAATGGGGGTAAAGAAGAATCTGTATTAATAGATTTAATGCAGAAAGGAGTCTGCTTTACAACTGTTATTAATGCTTCCGAACTTTTGTTTTTCGCTGATTCGGGACAAGAAAACACATATGTAAGAAAAGTTTTAAACGCGGTAAAAGTATTAGGTTTACATTCACGTTATTCATTATCAACTTCCAAATACTCTGGAAAAGTAAAATCTCTTCGCGATGCATTGTTTTCAGTTGTTGCGGATATCAATAAATTACCGATAGTTACTTTTGATAATAATAGATATATTAATACAAGTTTAAAAATTATTCATCCACAAGAATTAAGAGGTTAAATTGTTTTTAGGAAGAGTAATTGGAACAGTTTGGTCTACTAAAAAAGATGAACAACTAGTTGGCGCTAAATTATTGATCGTTCAGGAATTAGATTTGGATTTGGAGGAAAAAGAAAGGATTGTTGTAGCAGTGGACAGCGTTGGTGCTGGCGATGGTGAGATTGTTTTAGTTGCATCCGGCAGTTCATCCCGAATGACTATTTTTACAAAAGATAAACCTGTTGATGCTGTAATAATGGCAATTGTAGATAAGCTTGATGTTGCCACAAAGGAATGACTTGAAGAAAAAATGGTGTTGTAATTTTGTTTTTATTTTTGAAAATTAATTCTACTTTAAATCTTTTGGATTTTAATTTCATTATAGTGTTAACAATAAAATAATAATATCTGGAATATATTTTGTTTTTAGGAAAAGTAATCGGAAATGTTTGGGCTACAAAAAAATACAGTGAGCTCAAAAGCTTTAAACTAATGCTAGTACAGCCTGTAAACGGCGATTTGGAAAGTACCGGTGATGCAATAGTAGCTGTTGATACAGTAGGTTCCGGTCCGGGTGAAATCATTTATTATATAACCGCTTCCGAAGCTGTTATTCCTTTGCCTGTTGATTTTGCTCCTGTTGATGCATCAATTGTAGGTATTGTTGATTCGATTAATACAGAAAATTAAAATAAAATTGCCGTGAAAATAACAAAGCAATTTACAAACAGAGAAGCTCAATCATTAGATAAGTATTTACAGGAAATTGGTAAAGACAGCCTTTTAACTCCCGAAGAAGAAATTGAACTTGCAATAAAAATTAAAAAGGGCGACTCAAAAGCTCTGGAAAGACTCACACGTGCAAATTTAAGATTTGTTGTTAGTGTTGCTAAACAATATCAAAACCAGGGTTTATCGCTTGGTGATCTGATAAACGAAGGAAATCTTGGTTTAATAAAAGCAGCTAAAAGATTTGATGAAACAAGAGGATTCAAATTTATATCTTATGCAGTCTGGTGGATAAGACAGTCTATTCTTCAAGCTTTAGCTGAGCAATCCAGAATTGTGAGACTGCCGCTTAACCGCGTTGGAGCACTTAATAGAATTGGAAAAGCTTACAGAAATTTAGAACAGGATTTTGAAAGAGAGCCTAGCGCAGAAGAACTAGCCAAAGAACTTGATATGGATGTTAGTGAAGTTTCAGATGCACTAACTTCTCCCGGAAGGCATTTATCAATGGATGCACCCTTTGCATCTGGGGATGAAAGCAGCCTGCTTGATGTTTTGGAAAATGAAGAGCTTCCTTCTCCTGATAATTTACTTAATTCAGAATCTTTAAAAGATGAAATTGAACACGTGCTTTCTGTTTTATCCGAACGAGAAGCAGAAGTTATAAAATTGTACTTTGGTTTGGATAAAGGGCAGTCACATACACTTGAAGAAATTGGAGATAAATTTAATCTAACTCGTGAAAGGGTTAGGCAGATAAAAGAAAAAGCAATTAGAAGATTAAAGCGCACATCTCTTAGCGATGATTTAAGAACATATTTAGGTTGAGTTTGGAAATTTTTTACTGCAAATTTTTTTTACTAGTCTTTTCCATAAACTCACTTATTTATTATGGATGTTCTTCGAGCGGAACGGTTCGCTATGATAAAGAAATTGATGATGTAGATTCGAGTAATTCGATAGTACGATTTACTTCCGAAGATGATAGTATGATTGTAGATTTAAACCTCGACTTAAAAGATCCCAGCGATTTACCCGATGAAGAGCAAAAAATACAAATTGCTTCTCTAATTGATAACACCAGCAGCGATGGTTATAACATTCCGGGTTTTGATTACACTACTCTTAGAGAAAAAATGTTAATGGAAATAATTAAATATCTCGATACCCCCTATAAATATGGCGGTAACTCATTTGATGGAATTGATTGTTCAGCTTTTACGCAAAATATTTATAAAGACGTCCTTTCAATTAATCTGGAACGATCTGCAAGATTACAATACAAACAGGGACTTGAAATAGACGATAAAAATGAACTTAGATTTGGAGACTTAGTTTTTTTCAATACAAGAAAAAGAGTTAAACCTGGACATGTAGGTATTTATATTCAGGATAATCTCTTCGTACACGCGAGTTCAAAAAGAGGCGTAACTATTTCATCTATTGATCATAATTACTACTCGCAGCGCTTTATGGGTGCCCGACGCTTCGATCCTGTTCAAAAAGGAAGTGGCAAATAGCTTTCAGTCTATAATTATCTTCACTTTCTGTCGTTTTTAAATTATTTTATTCAGCGAAAATTAACTTTTTTAAATATTTTTAAAGACATCTCGTTTTAATATTAAAAAATTTCTTTGAAATATATATTGAAAAATATTGATTGCGTGTCATGTGCAACAAACATTGAAAGTTCACTTCTGAAAAGCGGAAAATATAAACACGTTTCCATTGATTCTGCTACAAACATTTTATCAATTGATGCACATGATATTTCTGAGATTGAAAATCAAATCCAAAAAGTTGAGCCAAATGTTTCAATTGAGAAATATAACAGTAAAAAATCAGATGAAAGGACAAACTCGGCAAAGATCAAGCAAGAATTAATAAGAATTTTTTCAGTTGTCATAATTTTTTCAATTGGAATGTATTATAGAGCTGAACTACACAAAACCGACTATTCGTGGGCTGAATATTTTGTTTTCATTTCTGCTTATCTAATTAGCGGTTGGAGTGTAGTTTATAAGGCAATCCGAAACCTATTCCAAGGGAAAATATTTGATGAGCACTTTTTAATGACAATTGCAACCGCAGGTGCAATTGCGATCCAGGAGTTACCGGAAGCTGTAGCAGTAATGTGGTTTTATAACGTTGGGGAATTTGTTGAAGGATTGGCCGTTCGTCGTTCAAGAATATCAATAAAAACTTTACTTGAGATTAGACCGGATTCGGCTAATGTTTTAAGAAACGGAGAAATAGTAAATTTTTCACCCGATGAAGTTGCAGTTGGTGAAACGATAATTGTAAAGCCTGGCGAAAAAATTCCACTCGATGGAATTGTTATTGAAGGGAAATCCTTTGTGGATACATATCCGTTAACTGGCGAATCCGTACCAAGAAAATTTAATATTGACGATGAAGTTTTTAGCGGTACAATAAATAAAACCGGATTATTAAAAATAAAAGTTAACAAACCATTTAATGAATCTTCTGTTTCAAAAATTTTGGAATTAGTTGAAAATGCTTCAGGCAATAAAGCTGAAACTGAAAAATTCATCACCAAATTTGCAAGGTATTATACTCCTTTTGTTGTGTTTACAGCAATTGGAATAGCAGTAATTCCGCCGTTATTTTTTACCGGAGCAACTTTCGAAGATTGGTTGTATCGCGCACTTGTAATTCTTGTAATTTCGTGTCCGTGTGCATTAGTAATTAGTATTCCCCTTGGTTATTTTGGGGGAATTGGAGGTGCATCGCGGCGCGGAATTTTAATTAAAGGCTCAAACTATCTCGACTCTTTAACCAGTCTTAAGACAATGATTTTTGATAAAACTGGAACTTTAACAAAAGGTGTTTTTAAAGTTACCGAAGTTTATCCTTCGAATAATTACTCTGAAAATGAGTTACTGGAAATAGCTGCATTTGCAGAATTTAATTCTACTCATCCAATCGCAAAATCAATTTTAGAATCGTATGCTAAACCAATTGATGAAAAAAAAATTTCATCTTTTGAAGAACTTTCCGGCAGAGGAATAAAGGCGAAAGTAAACGGGAAGAAAGTAATAGCAGGCAACGATAGAATGTTGCATGATAATAACATCATACATCCTTTATGTGAAGTTGATGGAACGGTTGTACACGTCGCTGTTAACTCTGTTTATGCTGGCTATCTTATTATTTCTGATGAATTAAAAGATGAGGCTAAAGATGCCATAGAATTACTCGAATCAGAAGGAGTGAATAAGATAAAAATCTTCTCGGGTGATAACATAAATTCCACAAAAGGTATTGCTGAAAAACTGGGTATAAATGATTACAGAGCTGAGCTGCTCCCGGAAAATAAATTATCCGAATTGGAAAAAGTTATAAATTCATCAAAAAATAAAGGAAAAGTTGGTTTTGTGGGTGATGGGATCAATGATGCTCCCGTTATTGCTAGAGCAGATGTGGGCATTGCTATGGGAGCATTTGGCTCGGATTCAGCAATTGAATCGGCTGATGTTGTGATAATGACGGATAATCTGCTAAAGCTGCCGGAAGCAATTGATATTTCCAGAAGAACCAGACGAATAGTATGGGAAAATATAATTTTTGCTCTTGCTGTAAAAGGTTTGTTTATCCTTTTAGGAGGATTTGGATTAGCGAGTATGTGGGAAGCTGTTTTTGCCGATATGGGTGTTGCAATAATTGCAATTCTTAATGCAACCCGCGTTCTTCGGATTAAATAATCTATTCAATCATATTTATTCCAATATTAATGTATTGTAATATGATGTAAGCTCAAGAGCTCGTTTTCTTACAATATTATTATGGCTGTCAGCTTCCACTATTTTCCACATTGTACCATCCATATTCCCGTGCATTGTTTCAATGAACACAAACTCTTTGTCTCTAAATTCCAACCATTTTCTTTGTGCAGCTCTAAGTTTTTCTTGCTCATCAATACTAAGCGTATCCATCAGGAGATTATAATATTTATTTAGCTCAGCATCCCATTCTTCCATAGCTGTTCGGATGCAGTTTATCATTCCAGAAGTACTTTGGTTTGAATCAATGGAGAGGCATTGTTCAGTCTTTAGATCTATCGGGTGCTTGTCTGTCTGAATGTCCTGCCCGAAAGCAAAATTTATTATCAAGATTACAAGTAATCCTGTTATTATACAAAGTTTCATAATTCTATCCTTGTTTGCGAATGTAATTAATTTTTGTATCTGTAGTGTCCGGTAATTTCAAAGTCGAACAGACAATCTTCCAACACTTGCCCTGCGCCGATGTTATGGACAACTAAATTTCTCAATCCATCTTCAGATTTTAGGTGAACAACAATTCCAATATGAGGAATTCCGCTTGCTAGATTCCAACATACTATATCTCCCGGTGAATAATCCTCTGGTTTATTCGTAATCGGTTTTATTTTTCCTCTTCTTTCAAATAGAGTCATCAGATTAGGAACTCTTCTATGATCAATATTCTTATCCGGTTTTGTCAGTCCCCAATTATCAGGATATTTATCAAAATTAGCTTTCATATCCTCGTGAACATCTTTTTGCAGATCAATTCCAATTAATCGATATGCTCTGATGATTACGTCTGTACAAACTCCTTTATCTGCAGGAATATCTCCGTTTGGATAATCGATTGAAAAGTAACTTGGGTCATAAGTTACTTCTTGTTTCGTTAGTTCAAGTGCTGAGACACTCAACGTGTCTTTAAACTGACTTAATACAAGATTAAAAAACAGTAAAAATATTATTAGAATTTTGATTTTCATTTTATGTCGGCTGTCTGTTGAAATAATTTATTTAATCTACTCAATTGGTCAATCCCAGTTGACTATTTATATCAAATCTCAATCCAATGCTTATTTTGGTTTTTCTTATTAAAAAAGCCGCTCGATTTAGAACGGCTTTATAAAAATTTATATTTTATTTTTAATCTAACTACAACCGGAAGTGGAGCCGCAGGTCATACATTTCAGGCATGTTCCGTTTCTAACCATCGTCATGCTCTGGCACTCGGTACAAATATCCCCAGTATAACCTTTTTGAATCGCCTGTTGTACTTGTGAACTTATATCGGTTTTAGTGCTTACCTTCGATTCTCTTTTTAGCCCTGTGCCCGTACTTCGCATTTTGGGATTTTTAAAGGACTCAACATTATCACGATCGAGCTCAACAAGCCTCTCACTTACCAGTTCCTCGCTGATAAAGTCTGGTTCAGCAAGTTTTTTAACTATTCCGGGTGATGCTTTAGATTTTATTTCTTCCGGTTCAACGTGTGCCAAATCGTGTCTTCCCAAATAAGTAACAGCAAGTTCTCTAAAAATATAATCAATTACAGATGTTGCCATCTTAATTTTATCATTACCGGTTACAATACCACTGGGCTCGAAACGTGTGAATACAAATGCATCTGCGAATTCTTCAAGTGGAACGCCGTGCTGTAATCCAAGTGAAATTGAAATTGCAAAGCAGTTTAATAAACTTCTAAAAGCCGCACCTTCGCGATGCATATCAATAAATATCTCACCAATTTGTCCGTTATCGTACTCACCGGTTCTGATATATACAGATTGCCCGTTTATTTTTGCTTTTTGAGTGTATCCCGATCTCCTATCAGGCAACCTTCTTCGCTTAGCTATGTAACGATGAATTATTTTTTCAGCCACTCGGACCATATCATTTTTATCTTTGTCTTCCAGCAATGCTTCAATATCTTCTTCGCTGATTGAATTTAACGGCTGCGATAATTTTGAGCCGTCTCTATAAAGTGCATTTGCTTTTAATCCCAATTTCCAGGATTGCATATATGCATCTTTGAAGTCTTCAATAGTTGCTTGATTCGGAAAGTTTATCGTTTTTGAAATAGCTCCTGAGATAAACGGCTGTGCTGCTGCCATCATTTTAATGTGTGCAGTAGAGCGGATAAATCTTGTCCCTTTTTTACCGCATTTATTTGCACAGTCGAAAACGGGATAATGTTCATGCTTAAGAAACGGAGCGCCTTCAATTGTCATAGTTCCACAAACGTAATCATTTGCAGTTGCAATTTCCTGCTTCGAGAAACCTAATTCTCCAAGCAAGTTAAAATCGTACCTGTCTATTTTCTCTTCATCAATACCAAGCTGTTTAATAATAAAATCAGTGCCAAGCGTAAACTTGTTAAATGCAAAACCGATCTCAAAAACTGTTGGTAATGCTTTTTCAATTTTTGACAGTGCTTCTTCAGTAAAGCCCTTTGCTTTAAGTGATTCCTGGTTGATGTAATTGCAGCCGCTTAATGTTCCATGTCCTTTTGCGTACTTAACAATTTCATTAATCTGATCTTTATTATAACCGAGTCTTTCAAGTGCAGGCGGAATTGATTGGTTTATTATCTTAAAGTAACCGCCGCCAGCCAGCTTTTTAAATTTAACTAAGGCAAAATCAGGTTCTACACCGGTTGTATCACAATCCATCACCAGACCAATTGTTCCGGTTGGGGCAATAACCGTAACCTGAGCATTACGGTAGCCGTACTTTTCTCCAAGCTCTAAAGCTGTGCTTGAATCTTCTCTTGCAGCATTTAATAGATCAGATGGACAGTATTTGGGATTTATTCCAGTAGGATAAACAGACAAACCTTCATACTCTTCATTTGGAACATTAAAAGCAGCTCTTTTATGATTTCGGATAACAGTCAGCATATCCTTTTTGTTTTTCTTGTAACCAGCAAATGGACCAAGTTCTCTTGCCATTTCTGCAGATGTTGAATACGCTGACATATGCATAATTGCTGTTAGTGCACCGCAAATAGCAAATCCTTCATTGCTGTCGTACGGAATTCCCTGAAGCATTAGCAATGTTCCTAAATTTGCATAACCGAGACCCAAAGTTCTAAATTCATAACTTAGCTGCGCAATTCTGCGACTTGGGAATTGAGCCATCAAAACACTAACTTCTAAAACGATCGTCCAGATTTTTGTAGCGTGTCTGTAAGCATCAACGTTAAATTTTTTCTCTTTAATATTGTAAAACTTTACAAGGTTAAGTGAAGCTAAATTGCATGCTGTATCGTCTAAGAACATATACTCGCTGCAAGGATTAGAAGCTTTTATTTCACCTTCATTTGGGCACGTGTGCCATTGATTAATTGTTGTGTGGAATTGAATTCCCGGGTCAGCGCAAGACCAGGCTGCGTAAGAAATATCATTCCAAAGATCTCTTGCCCGTATTGTTTTGCAAGGTTTTACTTTTCTTTTTTCTTTTGCTGCATTCCTTTTTTCTACTCGCCAGTAAAGGTTCCAATCTTCATCATCAAGCACAGCATTCATAAATTCGTTTGTTACTCTAATTGAATTGTTAGAGTTCTGTCCGGAAACAGTAGCATATGCATCGTCATTCCAGTCTGCATTGAAGGTCGGAAAATCTATTGATTTAAATCCTTGCTTGGCAAGCTGAATCACTCTTTCAATATAATTATTAGGTATTAAAGCTTTTCTTGCTTCAATTACTGCAGACTTTAATTTAGTATTAGTTTTTTTATTAAACCTGTCATTTTCAGGATGTTCATCGTAACAAGCTTTCATAATACTGTTTAAATGAAAGTCGGCTTGTTTTGAGCCAGCAACCAGAGAAGCAACCTTCTGTTCTTCGAGAACTTTCCAGTTTATATATTCTTCAATGTCAGGGTGATCTAAATCGAGAGTGACCATTTTGGCAGCTCTACGAGTTGTACCGCCCGATTTAATTGCACCCGCAGAACGATCACCGATTTTTAGAAAAGACATCAATCCGGAAGATTTACCACCGCCACTAAGCGGTTCATTTGTTCCTCTTAACTGTGAAAAATTTGAACCTGTTCCTGAACCATATTTAAACAGCCTGGCTTCCCTTACCCAAAGATCCATAATTCCGCCTTCGTTAACCAGATCATCATTTATTGATTGAATAAAGCAAGCATGAGGCTGCGGATGGGTGTAAGCATCTGTAGAGGAAACCATAACACCGGTTTTATAGTCAACATAAAAATGTCCCTGAGACGGACCGGTTATCCCGTAAGCCCAATTTAAACCTGTGTTAAACCACTGTGGGCTGTTTGGCGCAGCAAATTGATTTGCCAGCATATAAACCAGCTCATCGTAAAAGCATTTTGCATCCTCTTCAGAATTAAAATAATCACCTTTCCATCCCCAATAAGTCCAGCATCCAGCTAATCTATGAAAAACCTGCCTTGCATCTTTTTCTGAAGTAAAATGATCCTCTTCCGGTAATTCTTTTAATTTTATATCATCGGCTTTTGATGGCTGAAGCCATTCCGGGATACCTTCTTCATTAATTTTAATGAGGAGTTTTGGAATGCCCGCTTTTCTAAAATATTTTTGAGCTAAAATATCTGTAGCAACCTGAGACCATTGTTCTGGAATAACAACATCATCCATTCTAAAGACTAAAGAACCATCGGGATTTTTAATTTCTGATTTTCGCTTTACAAATTTTATAGATGAAAGAGGGTCTTTTCCTGCAGTAGTAAAATACCTTTTTATCTGCATTCAGAACTCCAGCGGTTTGGATTTGTGGTTGAAGAATTTATTAGTTGATTGAAATGAATTTTAATCATGTTTTAGCATAGGTGAAAAAATTTTAAGATTGTGATCGGGGTTTGATGGAAACTACAAAATTTTTTTTAAAGTTTAAATAGGTTTGCTGTTTAATTCATATTAATTTTCTCGCCCCGATCAAGGCAATGCTAACTTGCTGATAATTTTTAAAATATCCAAATTAAATCTTTAAATGAATGAGCAAAATTTTTTAACTGGAAATTTATATGGGTTGATCAACTGAATATGCAGGCTTAAACAACTCATCAATCTAAGTACTAAACCGGAATAAATCTGATTTTTTCCTTTTATAATTTTGATGTTAGCTTTAATAAAAAAATTATATATTTTTTATATGGTATTTTGAGCTTAAATCTTACTTTAAATGATTACTTCAAATAACGTAATAGAAATTTCCAATCTTAATAAGCGCTTTAAATCAATTGTTGCTGTTAATAATCTCAATTTAAAAGTTTTAGAGGGGGATGTATTTGGATTTTTAGGTCCTAATGGCGCCGGAAAAAGCACAACAATTCGATTACTGCTTTCTTTAATTGCTCCAAACTCAGGATCAATAAATATTTTTGGAAAATCTCTTAGAGACTACCGAAAAAAAATCCTTTCAAGAGTTGGTGCAATTGTAGAAAAGCCGGATTTTTATAATTACCTCTCAGCTTATAAAAACCTTGAAATTTTGTCCAAAATATCAGGAATTGAGGTTAAGTCTTCGCGTATTTTTGAACTGTTGGAATTGGTTGGACTAAAAGAAAGATATAAAAGTAAAGTAAAAACATATTCGCACGGAATGAAACAAAGATTAGGAATTGCACAGGCACTTTTACACAATCCGGAGTTAATTATCCTCGACGAACCAACCACCGGTCTCGATCCTTTTGGAATGAAGGAAATTCGTGATTTAATTGTCAGACTTAGCAAAGAAGAAAAAAAGACAATTTTTCTCTCTTCTCACATTCTTTCTGAAATTGAAATGATTGCAAACAGAATGGTAATAATAAATAAAGGAACCACTATAGCAGAGGGAAAAGTAAAAGAGCTGCTGAACACCGACACTCTAAAAGTAGTGTTTGAAGTTGATGATGTCCAAGCATCAAAATACGCTTTGGATAATACAAACTGGTATAAAAAAATTGAATCGATTTCTGATAATAAATTAACATTTACATTAGAACAAAATGAGATCAGTGAAGTAAATAAAATATTAGTGGAAAAGGGAATTTCAGTAAGCGCTGTTCTACCAAAACGATCATTGGAAGAATATTTTTTAAAAATTACCTCTGAAGCAAACTAATGTTAACTCTTTTTAAAATTGAATTTTTAAAAGTGTTTAGAAAATGGAGAACTTACATTGGATTTATCGCTGTTGGAGTTCTTGTTCCGCTTGTTCATCTTGCTATGTATTTAGAGGGGCAAAACTCGTTAGATTTTATTACAAGAAATTTGCAAAACTCTTTTTTGCTTGTAGGAAATTTGTTAAATGGATACTGGATATCATATATTATTCTAAATGTAATTGCCGTTCATATACCTTTCTTAATTACCCTTGTTGCAGGTGATTTACTGGCAGGGGAAGCAACTGCAGGAACTTACCGTTTACTTATTACCCGGCCAATTTCCAGAATGCAAATAGTTAGTTCAAAATTTTTAGCCGGATTTTCTTATTCAGCTCTGCTGATTCTCTGGCTTGCAATTATGAGTCTTGGTCTTGGATTAATGATTTTTGGAACGGGAGAGCTTTTGGTAGTTAGAAGCGAAATGATAATTATTTTTGATAAGTCGGATATACTATGGAGGTTTTTATTAGCCTACGGATTTGCAATATTAGGGATGACGGTTGTCTGCAGCCTTGCTTTCTTTTTTTCATCACTCGTTGAAAATGCTATCGGACCAATCATTACTACCATGGCTGTAATAATCATCTTCATAATTATCTCTGCAATTGATGTGGATATTTTCAGGCTGGTTAAACCGTACTTATTTACAAATTATATTCTTGACTGGCGGGAGTTTTTTAATGACCCTCTGGATACAAATCAAATAATAAACTCAGTTATTATCTTAGTTGGTCATATTATAGTGCTTTTGGGAATAACTACCCTAATATTTCAGAAGAAAGACATTTTAAGCTAATAGAAAAGGAAAATTTTGATGCTATTTAGAATAATTAGTTTGATTTTTTTATTAATTAGTCCGGATTATGCTCAAAACAAAGATCCGGAAATAATGTTAGAAAGAGTAAAAGAGCAATTTAAAAAGATAGAAAATTATAAAGCAGATATTACAGTAAAGGTTGATATTCCCTTCATAAAAATGCCCGAGAGAAACGCAACACTTTATTTTAAGCAGCCGGATAAAATTCACATAGAATCAGAAGGATTTGCAATGCTGCCGAGGGAAGGAATAAACTTTTCGCCAATCAGCCTATTCGAATCTGAGCATGCATCGTTTTATGAAAAAGAAGAAATGATAAAAGATGTAAATGCTTCTGTAATTAAAGTTATTCCACTGAATGATAAATCCGATTTAGTGTTGAGTACTTTGTGGATTGATCCAATCAAGAATTTAATCCTAAAAGTTGAATCATCACGTAAACCAACCGGTACATTTGTAATAGAATTCGATTACAATGAAATGGAGGGTGGACTTCATCTCCCCGAAGCAATTGAGTTCACTTTTTCAGTTGATCCATTGATGTTTCATTCAAGAAATCCTCAGGAAATGAAAATTGATGAAAACGAGCAATCTGAAGATTCTTCTAAAGTGAAAACTGGAAAAGTTTTCATATATTACTCAAATTATGAAGTAAATCAGGGAGTGCCGGATTCATTATTTAGTGCAGACAAATAAAAA
The DNA here is from genome assembly GCA_965365225.1 of uncultured Ignavibacteria bacterium. GTDB lineage: Bacteria > Bacteroidota > Ignavibacteria > Ignavibacteriales > Ignavibacteriaceae > IGN2. Next base: position 29,325 of record CBDUAV010000018.1, read on the forward strand.
CGGGCGGCTGGATTTTTAATCACAATGAAAGTGAGGGCATAACATTGTCAGGAAAGAAATCCAACCGCCCTAATCTGATCACTATAGGAGGCTACTCTAATTAAAGAGGAGTGATCAGATATTGGGAGGAGATGTTAAAAAATTGTTTTTTATACGATGCTAATATTTAGGTATAGACAAGTAAAAAAAAGTCAGAATTTCGTACTCTAATTTTTTTACCCTAAGATTTTAATGATTGATGAATGGAAAATGTAAAGGAAGAGTAAAACCACTAAAAATTTAGCCTAATTTTAACTCTAAATAATTAAAAATATTTTCCCTTAGTAATGTCTTCTATTGTGATGCAAATCAAAGGGTGAACGATGCCAAAATTAAGTGCTTCATTCACCCATAAATTTGATTAAGAATAGGATAAAATAAGAATTATTTGTCTGCAAAAACTTTCTGAAAGACGGATTTCATTTTTTCCCAGGATTCTTTATCTGCTTTTTCGTTGTATTCTAATGGCATATTAAATTTTTGTCCCACACTATCTGCAATTGGATTTGTAAAACTGTGTTTTGCCCCTTCGTAATTAATAAATTCGTATTGCACATTTGCGCTGTCCATTTCCTCTTTAAATGAAGAAATTTGTTCACCAGTTACAAATGGATCATCGGCGCCGTTACAAACAAGCAGATAAGCTTTTATTTTATCTTTTTCAGCTGGAGTTATGGCTTGAATACTACCATGGAAACTGGCAACTGCCTTTAAATCGGTTCCTATTCTCGCCATATGCAGAACAACGCCACCGCCAAAGCAATAACCAATTGCTGCAATTTTATTTTCATCGGTTGTTTCCTGACTCTTTAAGAGGTTATAAGCAGCCATAAACCTTGCTTGTGCTGTCTCAATATTGTTAAAAATTTCCATAGCAAACTTTCCCGCATCATCCGGGTGGTTGGCCTGTTTGCCATCTCCGTACATATCAATTGCAAGTGCGGTATAACCCAATTCCGCTAGCATTCTGGCTCTTTCACGGGCGTAGTCATTGTGTCCCCACCATTCGTGCACTACTAATACACCCGGTCTTTTTCCTTCAATGTCGCCATCATACGCCAAAAAACCTTTCATAGATGTGCCATCGGCTGAGTAGACAATTTCTTTCTCAACTAAACCAACTTCTTCATTTTGATTGTTTGCACAACCAATTAGAAGCGTAATCAATGCGAAAATTGAAAATAGTTTAAATATCATTTTATTCTCCTTCTATATTTTTATTGTTGATCTCTATTTACTGTTTCAGGTGAAAAAGCAGGAACACAGACTGCTATATACTCTGCTCCTTCTGGAGTTGGAGTGCTGTATCTGATCCATTCACCTTTAAATGTTATTATTCCTTCTCCAGCTTTGATTTCATAAATTTTATCTTTTGTCTCAACTTGAAGCATTCCATTTAAAACGATCGTGTATTCATCAAAATCAGGTGTTTGTCCAGGTTCTTCCCAGCCTGCAGGACTTTTCATTTTAGCTATGCTAATCTGCTCAGTTAATGAATTTACTCTGCCAATAAATTCATTTATAATTTTGGGCTTATTACCCGCTGCTTCAATTCTTGTTGGATTTTTAATAATCGTTGGCATAAATGATTCGAGTGATTAATGTTCCAATTCTTTAAACTCGCCTACAGTTTTTGTAAAGATGAACATGGCAATAATTCCTAAAATAAAATTACCAGCCAGACAATACCAGACGTATTCAGGATTGCCAGCATCTCTAAAGTAACCATAAAGCGAAGTGTAAATCAAACCGCTTAGTGCACCGCCAAGTCCGGTTGCTAAAAAGTTTGTGCCCATATATAAACCGGCTTTTTCTTTCGGTGCAAGCCACATAATATATTCCTGTATTCTTGGAGAGGATATCATTTCCCCAATTGCAAAAAAGAAGATGCCTAGAAATACAAATTCAGGAGATGAAATTTTTGCATATCCAATGGTTAACATACCAATTGCTGCAACAAACAATCCGAAGTTGAAAGAAGGTATTGCCCTGAATTTTTCAAAAATTCGTGAGATGAAAATCTGGAAAATCATAATAATATAACCTGTATGAGCTATTGTTTCACCTAAGAGCTTTCGGGTTCCTGTTTCATCTTCTGCGGAAAGCAGACCTGAAAACCATGAAGGGAAAATACTGTCAATTGCCAGATATAGTTGCAAAGTATCCAGATTCCTATCAACATAAACTGCAACGAGGTTAAAAAATGCCCACAGCGGCAGCCAGAACATAAAACCGATTAATATTAAAAATAGAAGAAACTTTTTATCAGACAGGGCAACGTACATATCCTGAAATTTTTGTTTTAGAGTTTTGCCCTCTGATTCACGTGGCGGTTCTTTATAGAATATAATTGTTACAAGAAACATTAGACCAATACAAATAGCAGCTGCAAGAAATGCATGGTTCCAGGAAATTGCTCTTAATTTGCCTGCAACTACGGGACCGAACGAGGCACCAACGTTTACCATCGCATAAAAAATTCCAAAACCCAGAGTTTTATTTGTTTTGTCTGTTGTTACTCTAACCGTTCCTGAAATTAATGGTTTAAATATTCCCGCAGCAAAACCAATTCCAAGCATTGTAAGTGCAATTCCCGAAAATGATTGCGTCACCATTAGTAGCAGAATTGTAGGAAGATAGGCTATATAAGAGACGATAAGAACTTTTTTAAAGCCGTACTTATCAGCAAAGGTTCCTGAAAAAATTGGAAGTGTATAAGAGAATAAAAGGAAAATACTCTGTACGATGCCAAGTTGGCCTTTGGAGTAACCCAGATACTCCATATAAATTCCAAAACCCATGTAAATACCATAGTAAGCAAATCGTTCAAGCACTTCTATGCCGTTTGCAACCCAGAATACGCGTGGAAATGGCGTTCTTTTCTTCATAATTCTTTCAGTAAAATTTTAAAGGAATACAATTAAAAGGAAAACAGTAAAAAGATTAATTAAACCTCCAGTGCGGAAATTGCTCTGTCATATTCTTCCGGTCGAACGTATAAAATATAACCAAATCCTCCTGTTCCGTCTGCGACACCATTTGATGCATAGACATTTACTTTTACTTCAAACAATTTTTGATGGATTTCCGCAAGTGCTCCAAGCTCATCATCGCCAGTAACAAGCAATGCCGGATGCGGACCATCTAATGTCAGATTAGCCTGCTTGGCAAGAGTAATCAATTTGTCTGGGCTTTGAGGGAAGAGTGTAAGCTGTGTTCTTTCGGGACCAACAGGAATTGCCGTAAAAGCAAGTAAATTAACACCGCTGCTTTCCAGTTGTGAAAGAAGTTTATGTCCTTCACCCGGTTGATCTATAACTGAGCAGTAAAAGTAGTTTACTTTTGAAATTTTAAAAGACATATATCCTCCAATTGAAAAATTCTTCTTTTATAATATGATTTAATAGAATAAAGGTTAATAATGAAAATCCTTGAATTCATAGCATTGCATTAACTGATTTAAGAGGCAAAGTAAGAATTTATATCCGCTATTTCAATATGGATAAATCTGAAAAATTGTATCATAACATATAATTTTGAAGGTATCTTATTTATTATTACAGAATGGCAAGAAAAAAGCACATAAAAATTAAGCAGGTTCATCAACTGCCGAATGTTTTTAATTTGAAGGATGAAAATCTCTTAAATCGAATTAAGGAATACTTTAGCAAAGAAAAAATATTTACTCTTGAATTGGGGTGCGGTCACGGTGATTACTCAATTGAACTTGCATCATTGCATCCGAATAGAAACTTTATTGGTGTTGATATAAAAGCCGCACGAATATTCATTGGTGCACAGAGATCCGTGGAATTGAATTTAAACAATGTTGCATTTCTATTGTCACAAGCCGAAAAACTTTCTGAAATTTTTCCGCAAAATTCAATTGAAGAAATTTATATTCCTTTCCCGGACCCACACATTAAAAGAAAAAGTGAACCGCGAAGATTAATTTCTAAAAAGTTTTTAGAAATTTATAAATATCTTTTAGTTGAAGAAGGAAAAGTACATCTGAAAACAGATAATGAAATGATTTACGACTATACTCTAAAAACGATTAACATTTTTGGTTGCCGAATATATAATTGCAATGATGATTTTTATTCTGAACAAAACAAAAACTTAAGCAATCATATAATTACAAAATATGAGCAGCACTATTTAAAGGAGGGCAGAACTATTAAATATATTTGTTTTGGATTCTGAACTATAAATTATTTTTGATGTAATGATGCCAGAGCATTCTTGCAGCTGCAGCTCTGTAAGGTTTCCACTTTTCGGATAGTTCTATTTGTTTATACTGATTTGGTAAATATTTTAAACGTTTCACATTTTTCATTGCTTTCGCAAGAGCTATGTCACCATCTGGCCAGATATCCGGTCTGCACATTGCCATCAGTAAGTAAATATCAGCCGTCCAGGAACCAACTCCTTTTATTTTTAGTAGATATTTTTTTGCATCCTTATTATCCATCTTATTTATCTGTACAAATCTGAAATCACCATTTTCAACTGCTTTCGCCAGATTGATGCAATAAGAAGATTTTTGTCTTGTAACCCCATGTTTTCTTAAGCCTGAGGTCCCAACATCGATAAATTTTGAAGGTGTAAACGGTTTAATATTTTTATGCAGTTTATTATTTATTGCTTTTGCTGAAGCCAATGAAACCTGTTGTTCAAGAATGATTTTAATTAGAGTTGCGAATCCGGGTTTTCTTGCCCAAAGGGGAGGGACACCATCCGTTTTATGAATTGCGGCTAAATCTTTATCAACTTTGCAAAGGTACTTAACTGCAGTTTTAAGATTATTATCGTTTAAATAGTTAATCAATAAAAGAATTTGTTTTAATGTGCTGCATATATTTTTTTAACTTACTGTAATATCCTCAGCCCCATGGGTAAGAGCTTTTAACTTCTTAAAAAAGACTAATAATAGCAAACCGAACAATAGACAAAATATAAAAATTCCTGTAAACACTTCTAGCTCACCTGCATGAGTTGCAAGCTCACCAACAAGTCCTGCAACTTTATTACCCAATCCCGTAGCAGCAAAATATACACCCATCATAATCGATGCATATTTTATTGGGGCTAGTTTAGTTATAAACGAAAGTGCAACAGGTGAGATTGATAGCTCACCGATAACCTGAAGCAGGTATGAAAGAATTAACCAGATAAGCATTGCCTTTGCACCACTCTGAGCTTCGA